>NZ_KV794465.1:0-31338 GCF_001808785.1 Streptococcus sp. HMSC077D04
AGCCATAAAAGATATTGTGTTCAATAAAGAAGTGAACGACTACTTCGACACCAACAAACCAGAAAGTAAGCTAGCTCGAATCATGTTTTCTTATTACGGAGCTCTCAATGCCCAGCTAAAAGGAGATGAAGAACGTGCCCGTAGTTTGTTTGAAAGTATCGCCCATGAAAATCCAGAACTCTTTTATGTTCAGGAAGCTAGGAAGTATTTAGAAAAATGAGCTGATATAGTTTTAAAATCTGTCTAAGATAGAATATGTTGATGTAAAGTGAAAAGGGAATTAGAAAGCAAATATGAACGGTATTATCAACTTAAAAAAAGAAGCGGGGATGACCTCGCATGATGCGGTTTTTAAACTGCGTAAGATTTTGGGCACCAAGAAGATTGGCCATGGTGGGACCTTGGATCCGGATGTGGTGGGTGTTTTGCCCATTGCAGTTGGCAAGGCGACCCGCATGGTCGAATTTATGCAGGATGAGGGCAAGGTCTATGAGGGTGAAATTACTCTGGGCTATTCCACGACGACTGAGGATGCTAGCGGGGAAGTGGTCGCAGAGACACCCGTTCTGTCGCCCTTGGATGAAAAGCTTATTGATGAAGCGATTACGAATCTGACTGGACCTATTAGTCAGATTCCGCCTATGTATTCAGCTGTCAAGGTCAATGGTCGTAAGCTCTATGAGTATGCGCGTGCTGGTCAGGAAGTGGAGCGTCCAGAACGTCAGGTGACCATTTATCAATTTGAGCGAACAAGTCCGATTTCTTATGAGGGGAATCTAGCACGTTTTAGTTTTCGTGTGAAATGCAGCAAGGGGACTTACATCCGTACCTTGTCAGTTGATTTGGGAGAGAAGCTTGGTTATGCGGCTCATATGTCACATCTGACTCGAACTAGTGCAGCTGGCTTGCAACTAGAAGATGCTCTTACCTTGGAAGAAATTGCTGCAAAAGTGGAGGCTGGCCAATTAGACTTTCTCCATCCTCTAGAGATTGGGACAGGCGACCTTGTCAAAGTTTTCCTAACTCAAGAAGAGGCTACCGAGGTACGCTTTGGTCGTTTTGTCGAACTCGAACAAACAGAACAAGAATTAGCTGCCTTTGAAGATGATAAATTGTTAGCTATTCTAGAAAAACGGGACAATCTCTATAAGCCAAGGAAGGTTTTTAGCTAGTCTAACTGAGGTTTGGGATTGGAATTGTTCTCTTAGACTATCCAAATCAGACTATAAATTTTGCAAAAAATGTGATAGAATAGACGACGGATAAAAAAACGGAGGATAGCATGCAAAATAGACCAATCATTATCGGAGTGACAGGTGGTTCTGGTGGTGGTAAGACCAGTGTTTCAAGAGCCATTTTATCGCATTTTCCTGATGAAAAGATTTCCATGATTGAGCATGATTCATACTACAAGGATCAGTCTCATTTGACCTTTGAAGAGCGTGTCAAAACCAACTACGACCATCCTTTTGCCTTTGATACAGACTTGATGATCCAGCAGATTAAGGAATTGTTGGCAGGGCGTCCGGTGGACATCCCGACCTATGACTATACAGAGCATACACGAAGTAGCAAGACCTATCGTCAAGAACCTCAAGATGTTTTTATCGTTGAGGGAATTTTGGTCTTGGAGGACAAGCGTCTTCGTGATTTGATGGATATCAAGATTTTTGTAGATACGGATGATGATGTGCGCATTATTCGTCGTATCAAGCGTGATATGGAGGAGCGTGGCCGTAGTCTTGATAGCGTTATTGACCAGTACTTAGGTGTGGTTAAACCCATGTACCACCAGTTTATCGAGCCAACTAAGCGTTATGCTGATATTGTTATTCCTGAGGGAGTCAGCAATACTGTTGCTATCGACCTGTTGACGACCAAGATTGAAAAGATTTTGGAAGAAGCTCGAAACAGCAAATAATCAGATGTGGAGGCTTGCCTCCTTTTTTATTTTTCCCTCATAATGGTACATAAATGGAGATTTTTAGGCATATTTTTGGTATAATAATACCCATGAAAGAGCAAGAAAATGAATAGTAGGTGGAGATGGAAAAGTATTTATCGGTAACAACTTTGACCAAGTATCTGAAAATGAAATTCGATAAAGACCCTTACTTGGAACGGGTCTATTTAACTGGTCAAGTTTCCAACTTTCGTAAACGACCTACTCACCAATATTTCTCCCTAAAAGATGACCATGCAGTTATCCAAGCGACTATCTGGTCTGGGATTTATCAGAAGTTAGGCTTCGACCTTGAAGAAGGGATGAAGATCAATGTGATTGGGCGTGTACAGGTCTATGAACCGAGCGGTAGCTACTCCATCATCATTGAAAAGGCTGAGCCCGATGGGGTTGGGGCGCTTGCGATTCAGTTTGAACAACTCAAGAAAAAATTGACAGAAGAAGGCCTGTTTCAAGAACGCTTTAAGCAACCTCTGCCCCAATTTTCTAAGAGAATTGGTGTAGTAACCAGTCGCAGTGGAGCCGTTATTCGAGATATCATCACGACCGTCAGCAGACGATTTCCAGGTGTCGATATTCTACTTTATCCAACTAAGGTTCAAGGTGAAGGTTCTGCGGAGGAAATTGCTCGAAATATTGCGCGTGCAAATCAACGGGACGATTTGGATTTGCTGATTATTGGTCGTGGTGGTGGTTCCATTGAGGATTTGTGGGCCTTTAACGAAGAAATTGTGGTACGAGCTATTTTTGAATCTCGTTTGCCAGTTATCTCTAGTGTGGGACATGAGACAGATGTGACCTTGGCAGATTTTGTTGCAGATCGTCGCGCTGCGACGCCAACGGCTGCTGCTGAACTAGCAACACCTGTGACCAAGTTGGATGTATTAGCTCATTTGCAAAATCAGGAAAAACGGATGGCTACGGCAGTACGAAATGTCTTATCTAAAAAACAAGAAGCTTTGAAAAAATGCAGTCAGTCTGTTATCTTTAGACAGCCAGAGCGTTTGTATGATGGCTATTTGCAACGCTTGGATCAACTGCAACTGCGCTTAAAACAAAGTTTGCGAACACGGATTTCTGATAACAAACAGCTAGTACAAGCAAGGACGCATCGACTGGTACAATTATCACCCGTTACCAAAATCCAACGCTATCAAGACCGTCTAGGTCAGTTGGACAAGCTTCTCCGTAGCCAAATGGCGCTGGTTTATGATGCCAAGGTTGCTGAAGTCAAGCGACTTTCAGAAGCCTTGCTCATGTTGGATACCAGTCGAATTGTGGCGCGTGGTTATGCTATTGTCAAAAAAGAAGAGTCAGTTGTGGATTCGGTTGAGAGTTTGAAGAAAAAAGACCAAGTGACGCTTTTGATGCGAGATGGTCAAGTAGAATTAGAGGTTAAAGATGTCAAAACAAAAGAAATTTGAGGAAAATCTAGCAGAACTGGAGACTATTGTCCAAAGTTTGGAAAATGGTGAAATTGCTCTAGAAGATGCGATTGCCGCCTTTCAAAAGGGTATGGTCTTGTCAAAAGAGCTCCAAGCAACGCTGGACAAGGCTGAAAAGACCTTGGTCAAGGTTATGCAAGAAGACGGAACAGAAAGTGATTTTGAATGAAAAAGCAAGAAAAATTAGCTCTTGTCGAGTCGGCCTTGGAAGACTTTTATGGAGACCAGCAGTTTGCCTCTAGTTTGCGAGAGTCTGTTCTCTATTCCATTCATGCTGGTGGCAAGCGTATTCGGCCTTTTCTCTTGTTAGAAGTTTTGGAAGCCTTGCAGGTCGCTATTAAACCAGCACATGCACAGGTGGCTGCAGCCTTGGAAATGATTCATACAGGGAGCTTGATTCACGATGATCTTCCTGCCATGGATGATGATGATTACCGTCGAGGGCGGTTGACCAATCATAAGAAATTTGGTGAAGCTATGGCCATTTTGGCTGGAGATGCTTTATTCCTAGATCCTTATGCCTTGATAGCGCAGGCAGATTTGCCAAGTCAGATCAAGGTGGACTTGATTGCTAACTTATCCCTAGCTTCAGGAAGTCTGGGCATGGTGGCAGGGCAGGTTTTGGACATGGAGGGTGAACACCAGCATTTGTCTTTGGAAGAACTCCAGACTATTCATGCTAATAAGACTGGAAAATTACTAGCTTATCCCTTCCAAGCAGCTGCTATTATAGCCGAATTGGCACCTGAGATGCAGGCAAAGCTGAAAACTATTGGGGAATTGATTGGGCTTGCTTTTCAAGTTCGAGATGATGTATTGGATGTGACAGCTAGTTTTGAGGAAATTGGCAAGACACCACAAAAGGACCTACAGGCTGAAAAGTCAACCTATCCAGCCTTGTTGGGCTTGGAAGAGGCCATTGCTTTTTGTAACCAGACTCTGGATCAAGCTAATGCCAAATTAGAAGAAATTGCCCAGCAGATTCCCTTTGATACAGAATCGATTGTAAGTGTAGTAGAAAGTTTGAGAATCAATGGCTAAGGAAAGAGTGGATGTACTAGCTTATAAACAGGGCTTGTTTGAAACGCGAGAACAGGCTAAGCGTGGCGTCATGGCTGGACTAGTCGTAGCAGTCCTGAATGGAGAACGGTTTGATAAACCAGGAGAGAAAATCCCAGACGACACCGAGCTAAAACTCAAGGGTGAAAAACTCAGGTATGTCAGTCGTGGCGGCTTGAAATTGGAAAAGGCTATACAGGTCTTTGATTTGTCAGTTGAGGGAGCGACCACGATTGATATTGGAGCTTCTACTGGAGGCTTTACCGACGTCATGTTACAGAATGGTGCTGAGTTAGTCTTTGCAGTCGATGTTGGTACCAATCAGTTGGCTTGGAAATTACGCCAAGATCCACGAGTTGTCAGCATGGAGCAGTTTAATTTCCGCTATGCAGAGAAGACTGATTTCGAAAAGGAACCGAGCTTTGCCAGTATTGATGTGAGTTTTATTTCCCTCAGTCTGATTCTGCCAGCCTTGCACCGAGTCTTGGCAAATCAAGGTCAGGTTGTGGCTCTGGTTAAGCCCCAGTTTGAGGCAGGGCGTGAGCAGATTGGGAAAAATGGAATTATTCGCGATGCCAAGGTCCATCAGAATGTCCTTGAATCTGTCACAGCTATGGCAGTAGAGGAAGGCTTTTCAGTCCTTGGATTGGACTTTTCTCCCATCCAAGGTGGACATGGAAATATTGAGTTTTTAGCGTATTTGAAAAAAGAAGAGTCAGCAAGCAATCAGGTTCTTGCTGAGATTGAAGAAGTAGTAGAGAGGACGCATAGTCAATTTAAAAATGAATAAAAAAGAGAGACTTGAAAAAATTAGACGATTTGTGACAGATTATCAAATCGGTACACAAGAAGAAATTGTAGAACATTTGAAAGAGGCAGGAATCACTGCCACTCAAGCGACGGTATCTCGAGATATCAAAGAATTAGGTATTGTCAAAATTCCTTTGAGAGACAACACCTATGTCTATGAATTGCCAAAATCAATCGTAAAAAGTTTGCAACTGGCTGAAGACAATATCGAATCAGCAGAATTGATGGACAAGATGATCAATCTCCAAGTTATCCCAGGAAATACAGCTTTTGTAAAAGCTCAGTTAATCGAGACTTTTGCCGACAAGATTTTTAGCTGTTTAGCTGATGATAGCTCGATTTTAGTCATTGCCAGAAGTGAAAGTCTAGCTGAGGAAATCTTTGAACAAGTAAAAAATTGGTAGGTCTATATGTTACTTGAAATTTCGATAAAAAACTTTGCCATTATTGAGGCTATTTCCCTCAATTTTGAAAAGGGAATGACTGTTCTGACTGGTGAAACGGGTGCAGGGAAGTCGATTATCATTGATGCCATGAATATGATGTTGGGAGCTCGTGCTACGACAGATGTTATTCGTCATGGTGCGCCAAAGGCAGAGATTGAGGGGCTTTTCTCAGTAGAGAATAGTCGCCTTTTGCTGGAAATTTTTGATGAGCAAGGTTTGGAAATGGGGGATGAGATTATCATCCGTCGGGAAATTCTGCAGAATGGTCGTAGTATCAGCCGTGTGAATGGCCAGATGGTTAATCTGTCTGTTTTGCGTGCTATTGGGCAACATCTTGTGGATATTCATGGTCAACATGACCAAGAGGAGTTAATGCGTCCCCAACTGCATATCCAGATGTTGG
This sequence comes from Streptococcus sp. HMSC077D04, assembly GCF_001808785.1. Lineage (GTDB taxonomy): Bacteria > Bacillota > Bacilli > Lactobacillales > Streptococcaceae > Streptococcus > Streptococcus mitis_BX. Next base: position 6,127 of record NZ_KV794465.1, read on the forward strand.
ATGAATTTGGTGATACAGCCTTTTGGGCCTTGAAAGAAACCTATCAAACGAGTTTTGATGCCTATCGAAAAATGCGTAAGCAGGTTCTGGAAGTCAAGAAAAACCAACAGGAACACAAGGCACGTATCGAAATGTTGGAATTTCAAATGGCAGAGATTGAGGCAGCAAACTTGCAGGCTGGGGAAGACTTGGCTCTCAACCAAGAGCGAGAGAAACTTCTCAACCATAAAAATATTGCGGATACGCTGACCAATGCCTATAGTATGTTGGACAATGAAGACTTTTCAAGTTTGGCCAATGTTCGTTCAGCCATGAATGACATGGAAAGTGTCGAAGAGTATGACCCTGAATACCGTGAAATTTCAAGCTCTCTGTCTGAGACCTACTATGTCTTAGAAGATATTAGCAAACGTCTGGAAGCTATCATTGAGGACCTTGATTTTGACGGCAATCGTCTTATGCAGGTTGAGAATCGTTTGGACCTTCTTCATACCATTACCCGCAAGTATGGTGGGACTGTAGACGATGTCTTGCTTTATTTTGCCAAAATTACAGAAGAATACAATCTTTTGACAGGCAATAACCTTTCGTCTGAGGACATGGAAGCAGAGCTCAAGAAATTGGAAGTTAATCTTGTCGATTTGGCAGGTCAGCTTGCCTCTGCTCGTCATGATTTGGCTCAGCAATTAGAATCTGAGATTAAACAAGAGCTTCAAGATCTTTATATGGAAAAAGCCCAGTTTCAGGTTCGTTTTAGCAAGGGCAAATTCAGTCGTGAGGGCAATGAAACGGTCGAGTTTTACATTTCAACTAATCCTGGAGAAGACTTTAAACCCTTGGTCAAGGTTGCGTCTGGCGGGGAATTATCTCGTCTCATGCTAGCCATTAAGTCTGCCTTTTCTCGTAAAGAGGGTAAGACTAGTATTGTCTTTGATGAGGTGGATACAGGAGTTTCAGGTCGTGTAGCTCAGGCCATTGCACAGAAGATTCATAGAATTGGTCAGCATGGTCAGGTTCTTGCTATTTCCCATTTGCCACAAGTGATTGCGATTGCGGATTATCAATTCTTTATTGAGAAGATTAGTAATGACCATTCAACAGTTTCGACTGTTCGTCTCTTGACGGTTGAAGAGCGAGTGGAAGAAGTTGCTAAGATGTTGGCTGGTGATGATGTGACGGAAGCAGCCCTGACGCAAGCCAGAGAATTGTTGAGAAACAGGGAGAAATAAGATGACAGACTATTATGTAATTGGAGATGTTCATGGAAAAGCTGGGATGCTGGAAGACCTTCTCAAAACATGGGACGGCCAGACCCAGTTGCTCTTTCTAGGGGACTTGATTGACCGTGGTGAAGATAGTCGCCGTGTTCTAGAAATGGTTAAGGACTTAGTGGACAATCAAGGGGCTATCTGTCTATCAGGAAACCACGAGTATATGTTTTTGACTTGGCTCGATAACCCAGAAGAAAGCTATGACCACTATCGTCGCAATGGTGGAGATACAACCATTAACTCTATCCTAGGTCGACCCTTGGATGCACCGGTTGATGGAGTAGAAGATGCCAAGCGTGTTGCTACTGAAGCAGCAGACTTGGTCGAATTTATTCGTCAAATGCCGTTTGTGGTAGAGACAGACAAGTATATCTTTGTTCACGCAGGTATTGATTTGACCTTGGATGACTGGCATGAAACTACAGATTATAAAAAAGTTTGGCTTAGAAAACCATTCCACGAAGCAGAAAATCATACTGGAAAAATCATTGTCTTTGGCCATACACCGGTATATGGTTTGTTAAAGCAAGAGCGTGGTACAGCTGATCTTTGGACTACAGAAGATGGCAAGATTGGGATGGACGGAGGAGCTGTTTATGGTGGTGTCCTTCATGGGATTGTCTTTACAGACCAAGGAATGACAGAACACCACTTTATCGAAAATGACGGCTTTGTTGCTGAAGATTAGTACTCCTGGCAGGGTATGGTCTTGTCAAAATGTCAAAAACAATTTATAATAAATAGATACCCTGAAAGGAAGAGAATCATGAACTTAGAAGAATTGAAAAAACGACAGGAGAAGATCCGTAACTTCTCTATTATCGCCCATATTGACCACGGGAAATCAACTCTAGCAGACCGCATTTTGGAAAAGACAGAGACAGTATCCAGTCGTGAAATGCAAGCTCAACTTTTGGACAGTATGGATCTAGAGCGAGAACGTGGGATTACTATTAAGTTGAATGCCATTGAGCTGAATTATACTGCAAAAGATGGGGAAACTTATATTTTCCACTTGATTGACACGCCGGGGCACGTAGACTTCACCTATGAAGTTTCACGTTCGCTCGCTGCCTGTGAGGGAGCGATTTTGGTGGTCGATGCTGCTCAAGGGATTGAGGCTCAAACCCTTGCCAATGTTTATCTGGCCTTGGACAATGATTTGGAAATCATGCCAGTCATTAACAAAATTGACCTACCGGCTGCAGATCCAGAGCGCGTGCGTACAGAGATTGAAGATGTGATTGGTTTGGATGCCAGTGAAGCAGTTTTGGCTTCTGCCAAGGCTGGTATTGGGATTGAAGAAATCCTCGAGCAAATCGTAGAAAAAGTACCAGCACCAACAGGTGATGTGACGGCGCCACTTAAGGCCTTGATTTTCGACTCTGTTTACGATGCCTACCGTGGGGTTATTCTCCAAGTGCGTGTCATGGACGGGGTGGTTAAACCTGGTGATAAGATTCAGCTCATGAGTAATGGCAAGACCTTTGATGTGACCGAAGTCGGTATTTTTACACCCAAAGCAGTTGGTCGTGATTTTCTTGCGACTGGGGACGTTGGTTACATTGCGGCTTCTATCAAGACGGTTCAGGACACTCGTGTGGGTGATACAGTTACCTTGGCAACTAATCCTGCAGCAGAGCCATTACATGGCTACAAGCAGATGAATCCTATGGTCTTTGCGGGTCTCTACCCAATTGAGTCAAACAAGTATAATGATCTTCGTGAAGCCCTTGAAAAATTGCAACTGAATGATGCTAGTCTTCAATTTGAACCAGAAACATCACAGGCACTTGGATTTGGTTTCCGTTGTGGTTTCCTTGGACTTCTCCATATGGATGTTATCCAAGAACGTTTGGAACGTGAGTTTAACATCGACCTCATCATGACAGCTCCGTCTGTTATTTACAAAGTTAATTTGACCGACGGTGAGTCTATGGATGTGTCGAACCCATCTGAGTTTCCAGACCCAACTAAGATTGCGACCATTGAAGAGCCTTATGTCAAGGCGCAAATCATGGTACCACAGGAGTTTGTCGGAGCAGTGATGGAGCTAGCTCAGCGCAAGCGTGGGGACTTTGTGACTATGGACTATATTGATGATAATCGGGTTAATGTTATCTATCAAATTCCTCTTGCTGAAATTGTCTTTGACTTCTTTGATAAACTTAAGTCTTCGACACGTGGTTATGCAAGCTTTGACTACGAATTGTCAGAATATCGCCCATCTAAGCTGGTCAAAATGGATATTCTTCTCAATGGAGACAAGGTGGATGCCCTCAGCTTTATCGTTCACAAGGATTTTGCCTACGAACGAGGAAAACTCATCGTTGATAAGCTCAAGAAAATCATCCCTCGTCAACAATTTGAAGTACCAATCCAAGCAGCTATTGGACACAAGATTGTCGCTCGTACTGATATCAAGGCCCTTCGTAAGAACGTACTTGCTAAATGTTATGGTGGTGACGTTTCTCGTAAGCGTAAACTGCTTGAAAAACAAAAAGCTGGTAAAAAACGCATGAAAGCTATCGGATCAGTAGAAGTTCCACAAGAAGCCTTCCTCAGCGTCTTGAGTATGGATGAAGAATAATGATTCTATATAAAACTCTTGAAATACATTCAAGAGTTTTATATTTTTAGTTAAAAATTGTAACTTAACTCCATTTATGGTAGAGTAAAATACGGAGGTTATATGGAATACTAAAAGTTATTATGACTAGGAAAATTTTAAATAAAATTGATAAAGAACTGGGGCAGAAAATGAATTAGAATAATGATTCTATTTTACCGCTTGGATCTATAATTGTTAGTAAAGAAGGGGCGATTTCTTTAACTTATGATGAAAGTATTAGAAGAAAAACAAATTAAAACTGAAAAGTTATATGGTTTTACTCGATATTTATTAATTGAAATAAATAATGGTTACGGGTTACTGGATTGTGAATCTACGACTTGTTTTGGTTATTTTTATAAAATTTATAAGATTGATTTTGATTTATTTTATAAGATAAAAAAGCAATCTGAGGATAAGCGAGAAGATATAACAAAAAATATAAAATTAGGTAGATTTTTCATGCTACCGATAATGATAGTGATTTTTTTCATTCTTTTAATAGAATTTATTGGCTTTAATAAATTTAATCTTGTTTTATCTCATAGCTTTACGTATTTTATCTTTTCTGCATTACCTGTTATATTATCAGTATTATTTCGCTTGGGCTATTCTTATAAGCAAAAACTGATGATTAATAAAATTTTTATATTAGAAAATTCTCGTCATTACCATGTAGTTGAAAAGTTTAGTAATTTTAAATTAAAAAATTGGCTTCTCCTAATTATAAATGTGGTTATTGCCAGTTCTTTACTTATTTATATTTATGTATATGGTAATTTAATTGTTATGTTTTTTACGACAATATATTTATATTTATTAACTTTTAGTAAGAATATACGATTGAGTCAAGCAAATACAATGAATATTAAAATATTTGTTGAAAAAGGATATTCGGAAAGTGATTCAATGTTATTATAGAATTCAATAATTGGATAAATAGATACTCGATACGACTTAGTCAGTTTTCATAATCAAGAGTATATTCTATATTATCAAATCCAATGTTTGAACTAAAATTGGAAAAAATTCTTATACTTTATTTGTTTTTATTAAAAATTGTAAATTAACTCCATTTATGGTAGAGTAACATATGGAGGTTATTATGAAAAAAATTTTACTTTTAGCATCTATTTTGCTTACAAGTGTCACGTTAGTGGCATGTTCAAATCAAGCTCAAACTCAAGGAAATTCAAGTAAAACAACTAGCTCTTCAACTAGTCAAGATTCAACTAATTCAAACACTCTTAGTAGTACACAGAATTCAGAAGAAAGTCAAGTGATTGGTTCTGATGAGTATGGGTTCGTTAAAGTACCAAAGTCTTGGATTAAGTTCAATGAAGTACAGGGAGGCAATGATATTCAATATTCAGACGGTACGGATGTGAATATTGTCACCTTGAATACTTTTAAAGCAGAACAATTTGGTATTCCTGATAATGAATTTCAAAAACTTGAAACAGTTCGTATTTCTGATAGTATTTTTACTTCAAAAGAAAGTAATCCAGAATTCACTAAAGTTTGGGGTTCTAAGTCAACTATTGGAGGTTATGAAGCCTATGTAGTTAACGCAATTTCTAAGTCTGGAAAATACATCATTACATGGATTTTTAAATCTAGTGATGGTAAGTTCAGATATGTTGCTTTAGAAGGGACTCCAGAAACATTAAAAAATCTACTTCCCATGATTGAAGAGAGTTGGACAATTCAAAAATAATTATTAAAGCAGGATTGGTATCCTGTTTTTTTGTTTAAGTCATTAAAAACCGTTTTAAATGTTTGTTTTAAATGTTTGTTTTGCTTATAAAGATAAAAAATAAACAAAACAATCAAAAAAAGGACAAAAAACAACAAAAAATATTGACAACGATTTCATATAGTGTTATACTTATAGCATAAAGTTAATGGAAAGAAGGGAAAACCTTATGGGATTAGATCATTTCTTTGACAAAAACCTTGTGTTTTGCTTAGAAGCGGATAATCAAGAACATCTCTTTGATCAGGTCGCAACTTTATTGGAAGAACGAGAAATCGTGACTCCGACCTATCGTGAAGCCCTGATCACGCGTGAAAAGTCATTTCCAACTGGCTTAGATATGGAATTTTTGGGTAAGGATTTGCCGAATGTGGCTATTCCTCACACAGATATTGTTCATAATCTTGCCGAAAAAGTTGTGGTAGTTCGATTAGAAAAACCAGTGACTTTCCACAATATGATTGCGCCAGATAAGGAAGTGGAAGTATCCTTACTCTTCTTTATCATTAATAACTCAAGTTCAAGCCAAACGAACATTCTTGCTCAGTTGATGGACTTCTTTACTGGAAATGGTTATCTTGAAGACCTATCAAAAATTTCTGAACCAGAAGCCATCTATGCTTATATTGCTGAAGCAATTGCTTAATCTTGTCTATTAAAAATATTAAATCGGAGGAAATCCATATGATTAAAATTCTTGCTGCCTGCGGTGCAGGTGTTAACTCAAGCCACCAAATTAAAAGTGCTCTTGAAGAAGAACTTTCAAACCGCGGTTTCGATGTTCACTGTGATGCGGTAATGGTCAAAGACGTTAATGAAGACCTTATCAAAGGTTATGACATCTTCACACCAATTGCTGCGACAGATCTTGGTTTTGACCCAGGTATTCCAGTTATCGAAGCTGGACCAATCTTATTCCGTATCCCAGCAATGAGTGCTCCAGTATTTGACAATATTGAAGCAGCTATCAAAGAACACGGATTAAGCTAATTTTAATTTGTTAACATTCATATAACTATAAAAAGGGAGGAACTATTATGGATGTCATTATCGAACTAGCCAATAAGCTGTTCAAACCTATCTTGGATATGGGTGGACCAATCATCATGCTGATCATTTTGACAGTATTGGCTCTACTTTTTGGAGTGAAATTCTCCAAAGCGCTTGAAGGTGGTATCAAACTTGCCATCGCTCTTACAGGTATCGGTGCCATCATCGGTATGTTAAATGGTGCTTTCTCAGCATCACTTGCAAAATTCGTTGAAAACACTGGTATTCAATTGAACATCACCGACGTTGGTTGGGCACCACTTGCTACAATCACTTGGGGATCTGCTTGGACACTTTACTTCTTGCTCATCATGTTGATTGTCAACGTAGTGATGCTTGCTATGAAGAAAACTGACACACTTGACGTTGATATCTTCGATATCTGGCACTTGTCTATCACAGGTCTTTTGATTAAATGGTATGCAGACAACAATGGAGTTAGCCAAGGAGTTTCACTCTTCATCGCGACTGCAGCAGTTGTTCTTGTTGGGGTTCTTAAAATCATCAACTCTGACTTGATGAAACCAACATTTGACGATCTTCTTAATGCACCAAGTTCATCACCAATGACTTCAACTCACATGAACTACATGATGAACCCAGTTATCATGGTTTTGGATAAGATTTTTGAAAAATTCTTCCCAGGTCTTGATAAATATGACTTTGACGCTGCAAAATTGAACAAGAAAATCGGTTTCTGGGGATCTAAATTCTTCATCGGTTTCATCCTTGGTATCGTAATCGGTTTGATGGGTACTCCACATCCGGTTGAAGGACTTAAAGATGCAGCAAACTGGCAAGAAGTTATCAAAGGTTGGTTGTCTCTTGGTTTGACAGCCGGTGTAGCTTTGGAACTCTTCTCACTTATCGGTTCATGGTTCATTGCTGCCGTAGAACCACTTTCACAAGGTATTACAAACGTTGCTACTAAACGTTTGGAAGGACGTAAGTTTAACATCGGTCTAGACTGGCCATTCATCGCTGGTCGTGCTGAAATCTGGGCTTGTGCAAACGTACTTGCACCAATTATGTTGATTGAAGCTGTGCTTCTTTCAAACGTCGGAAATGGTATCTTGCCACTTGCAGGTATCATCGCTATGGGTGTTACTCCAGCTCTCTTGGTTGTAACACGTGGTAAATTGCTCCGTATGATTATCTTCGGAACACTCTTGTTGCCACTCTTCCTTCTTTCAGGTACACTTATCGCGCCATTTGCAACAGAACTTGCTAAAGGTGTAGGTGCCTTCCCAGAAGGTGTGAGCCAAACTCAATTGATCACTCACTCAACTCTTGAAGGACCAATCGAAAAACTTCTTGGTTGGACAATTGGTAACACTACAACTGGTGATATCAAAGCAATCCTTGGTGCTGTAGCCTTCCTTGTATTCTATATCGGTATCTTTGCATGGTACAGAAAACAAATGATCAAACGTAACGAAGAGTACGCAGCAAAAGCAAAATAATGCGCTCCTATAAAATGTAAATTGTTGAAACTAGGTTGTCATACCATTAGGAGTGACAGCCTAGTTTTTTATAAACTATCAAGAAATCGGAGAAAATAATGGTAATTGAATTAAAATCAGAACAATTAAGAGTTCAATTTAACAGTTTTGGTGGGGCTCTTTCTTCTATAAAAGATGCTGAGGGACTGGAGTATTTGTGGCAAGGGGATGCTACTTATTGGAGTGGACAAGCTCCTGTTCTCTTTCCTATTTGTGGTTCTTTGAGAGAGGATACAGCCGTCTATATAGATGAGAATGAGCAGGAAAGCAAAGGAAAGATTCCTCGTCATGGTCTGGTCCGCAAGAAAGAATTTGAATTAGTTGAACAGACAGATAAGAGTGTAACTTTTGCAATTGAAGACGATGAGAATAGCTATCAAAACTATCCTTATCATTTCCGACTAGAAATCACTTATATCCTTACTGGCAAGACAGTACGAACTCAATACAAGATTTTCAATAAAGAAACCAACAAGGTCATGCCTTACTTTATTGGTGGCCATCCAGGATTTAATTGTCCTCTACTTGATGATGAAATCTATGAAGATTATTATCTAGAGTTTGAGAAAGAAGAAACTTGCTCTGTTCCACGTCCTTTCACAGAAACGGGTATGCTGGATTTTCAAGATAGAAGTCCATGGCTAAAGGGGCAAAAAGAAATAGATCTTAGTTATGATCTTTTCAGCACAGATGCAGTCACCTTAGATGAATTGCAATCTAGAACAATTGCCCTTCGTTCTCGTAAACATGATAAGGGATTGAAAGTGCACTTTGCAGAGTTTCCAAATCTCATTATCTGGTCAACTTTGAATAAAGGTCCTTTCATTGCCTTTGAACCATGGTCTGGCTTGTCAACATCCCTTGAAGAAGGAGATCATCTAGAAGATAAGAAGAATGTTCGTCTCCTAGAACCTGGTCAAGTAGATCAAATTGGTTTTGATATCGAAATTTTTTAGTTAAAAAAACACAAAAACAAACACTAACTGTTGACTTTTTCCGGAAATAGGAGTATATTATGTTTGTAAGCAACAAATGATGTTTGTAACAAACAAATAATCACTTGTTATATTCTCTTTCGTGGAGAAAGATTATTTCTAGGAAACTGATTTCCTAAACTTGAATAAGGTGTCATTCATCTCATTCAATCTAATTTGTCCATAAACTGCTAGAAAGCTTTTGTAGGTAAACTGCTAACCATAAAAGTCTTTACTAGCCTAGAAAAATAAAAAGGAGTATACAATATGTCTATTGTTATCGGTGCAGATGCTGCAGGTTTGAGATTGAAAGAAGTTGTGAAAGACTTCTTGGAAAAAGAAAACTTCCACGTTGTGGATGTTACAGCTGAAGGTCAAGACTTTGTTGATGTTACTCTTGCTGTTGCTGCAGAAGTAAATAAAGAAGAGCAAAACCTTGGTATTGTGATTGATGCTTATGGAGCTGGTCCATTTATGGTCGCAACAAAAATCAAAGGAATGGTTGCTGCAGAAGTTTCTGACGAACGTTCAGCTTATATGACTCGTGGCCACAACAACTCACGTATGATCACTATGGGTGCACAACTTGTTGGTGATGAATTGGCTAAAAACATCGCTAAAGGATTTGTTAACGGTAAATACGATGGTGGACGTCACCAAATTCGTGTTGATATGTTGAACAAAATGTGCTAATTAGATTACAGTAAGAAAGGTAAGTTAAAAATGAGAATTGCAATTGGATGTGACCACATCGTAACAGATGAAAAAATGGCGGTTTCAGAATTTTTGAAATCAAAAGGATATGAAGTCATTGACTTTGGTACATATGACCATACACGTACTCACTACCCAATCTTTGGTAAAAAAGTAGGGGAAGCTGTAACTAGCGGTCAAGCTGATCTTGGAGTATGTATCTGTGGTACTGGTGTTGGTATCAACAACGCTGTAAACAAAGTTCCAGGTGTCCGTTCTGCCTTGGTTCGTGATATGACAACAGCCCTTTATGCTAAAGAACAATTGAACGCCAACGTTATCGGTTTTGGTGGTAAGATTACTGGAGAATTGCTCATGTGTGATATCATCGAAGCTTTCATCCATGCTGAATACAAACCATCTGAAGAAAACAAGAAATTGATTGCGAAAATTGAACACCTTGAAAGTCACAATGCTCAACAAACAGACGCAAACTTCTTCACTGAATTCCTTGAAAAATGGGATCGCGGAGAATACCACGACTAAGAGGTGACCTATGATTTTAACAGTCACAATGAACCCATCCATTGATATTTCCTATCCCTTGGATGAGTTGAAGATTGATACTGTCAATCGTGTGGTGGATGTAACCAAAACGGCTGGTGGTAAGGGACTCAATGTTACCCGAGTACTTTCAGAATTTGGGGATTCTGTTCTTGCTACTGGTTTAGTGGGTGGCAAACTTGGTGAGTTTTTAGTTGAAAATATTGATGATAATGTTAAGAAAGATTTCTTTTCTATTCAGGGAGAAACTCGGAACTGTATCGCTATTCTCCACGGAGACAACCAAACAGAAGTTCTTGAAAAAGGTCCTGAAGTATTGGAACAGGAAGGTCAAGACTTTTTGGAACATTTCAAAAAACTCTTGGAGTCAGTTGAAGTAGTAGCTATCTCAGGTAGTCTGCCAGCTGGCCTTCCAGTTGATTACTATGCGAGCTTGGTAGAACTTGCTAATCAAGCTGGCAAGCCTGTTGTCTTGGACTGCTCTGGTGCAGCACTTCAGGCGGTTCTTGAATCACCACATAAACCAACAGTCATCAAACCAAATAATGAGGAATTGTCTCAACTTCTAGGAAGAGAAGTTTCTGAGGATTTGGATGAATTAAAAGAAGTTCTTCAAGAACCTTTGTTTGCAGGTATTGAATGGATTATCGTTTCACTTGGTGCCAACGGTGCCTTTGCCAAACATGGTGACACTTTCTACAAGGTAGATATTCCTAGAATTCAGGTGGTAAATCCTGTTGGATCTGGAGATTCTACTGTAGCAGGAATTTCTTCAGGACTTCTTCATAAAGAATCGGATGCAGAATTACTCATCAAGGCAAATGTCCTTGGTATGCTCAATGCTCAAGAAAAAATGACTGGTCATGTCAACATGGCCAACTATCAAGCTCTATATGATCAATTAATAGTAAAAGAGGTATAAAATGGCTTTAACAGAACAAAAACGTGCACGCTTAGAAAAACTTTCTGATGAAAATGGTATCATCTCAGCTCTTGCATTTGACCAACGTGGTGCTTTGAAACGCCTCATGGCTCAACACCAAACAGAAGAACCAACTGTGGCTCAAATGGAAGAACTTAAAGTTTTGGTAGCAGATGAATTGACTAAATACGCTTCATCTATGCTTCTTGATCCTGAATATGGACTTCCAGCAACTAAAGCTCTTGATGAAAAAGCAGGTCTTCTCCTTGCTTATGAAAAAACAGGTTATGACACAACAAGCACAAAACGCTTGCCAGACTGCTTGGATGTTTGGTCTGCAAAACGTATTAAAGAAGAAGGTGCAGATGCAGTTAAATTCTTGCTTTACTATGATGTAGATAGCTCAGACGAACTTAACCAAGAAAAACAGGCTTACATCGAACGTATCGGTTCTGAGTGTGTGGCTGAAGATATCCCATTCTTCCTTGAAATCCTTGCTTATGATGAAAAAATTGCGGACGCAGGTTCTGTAGAATATGCGAAAGTAAAACCACACAAAGTTATTGGTGCTATGAAAGTCTTCTCAGACCCACGTTTCAACATTGATGTCTTGAAAGTAGAAGTTCCTGTTAACATTAAATATGTTGAAGGCTTCGCTGAAGGTGAAGTGGTTTATACACGTGAAGAAGCAGCAGCCTTCTTCAAAGCACAAGATGAAGCAACTAACTTGCCATACATCTACTTGAGTGCTGGTGTATCAGCTAAACTCTTCCAAGATACTCTTGTATTTGCTCATGAATCAGGTGCAAACTTTAACGGAGTTCTTTGTGGCCGTGCTACATGGGCTGGATCAGTTGAAGCATACATCAAAGATGGTGAAGAAGCAGCACGTGAATGGCTTCGCACAACTGGATTTGAAAACATTGATGAGCTCAATAAAGTTCTTCAAACAACAGCAACTTCATGGAAAGAACGCGTGTAAGCAAGTCCTCCTGGGTTAGGAACATGAATCTAAAAAAATTTAAAAAAAGTTGTATGTAAAGGTTTACAAAATAACTTACTTGTGCTATACTTAAATCACAAGTTAATACAAGGTGAGTGTTACTAAGTAATATTAGGCATGATCACAGGTGAATTAGAAATCGGCTGATTTTCTAGTTCATTTGTGGTCATTTTTTGTACTCATATACCTTTAAGATATAAAAGGAGGTTGACATGTATCGAATTCTAAATCCAATAAATCATAATGTTTCGCTTGTCAGGAATGATAAGGGAGAAGAAGTGATTGTAATTGGTAAGGGGATTGCATTTGGGAAGAGGAAGGGAGATTTGATTACTGAACATCAGGTTGAGAAAATCTTTCGGATGAAGACCGAAGAGTCAAGAGAAAACTTTATGGCTCTCCTAAAAGATGTTCCGCTTGATTTTATCACAGTGACCTATGAAATCATTGATAAGCTATCAAAGAAATATCATTATCCGATTCAAGAGTATCTCTACGTAACCTTGACAGATCATATTTACTGTTCTTACCAAGCTCTAGCACAAGGAAGGTACAAGGATAGTAATCTGCCAGATATTTCCACTAAGTATCCTGTCGCTTTTCAAATCGCAAATGAAGCATTTGAAATTTACCGCCAGAAGCTAGCAGATCATTTTCCTGAGGACGAGATTATTCGGATTGCTTATCATTTCATTAATGCCGAAGGTGAAAATGAAGTAGAACTTGTGGAGTCGATTGATAAGAGGAAAGAAATTCTCAGGAATGTTGAAGAAGTTTTAACGGACTATGCAATTCAACGAACTAAAGAGAATAACCATTTCTATGATCGCTTTATGATTCATTTGAATTATTTCTTGGATTATTTAGACAGATCTAGAGATGATAACCAATCACTTCTGGATATGGAAGATCATATTAAACAATCCTATCCAAAAGCGTTCGAGATTGGTTCCAAGATCTATGATGTGATTACGCAACATACGGGTCTTGATTTGTATAAAAGTGAACGAGTTTATCTAGTTCTACATATCCAACGTTTATTGTCATAAAAATTTAATTAAAAATACATAAGGAGAATTCTATCATGAATAGAGAAGAAGTAACATTGTTAGGTTTTGAAATCGTAGCCTATGCTGGCGATGCTCGTTCAAAATTATTGGAAGCCTTGAAGGCTGCTGAAGCTGGTGATTTTGCGAAAGCGGACACTTTGGTAGAGGAAGCTGGTAGCTGTATTGCAGAGGCTCACCACGCGCAAACAAGTCTATTAACTAAGGAAGCTTCTGGTGAGGACTTAGCGTATAGTGTGACCATGATGCACGGTCAAGATCACTTGATGACAACCATCTTGTTAAAAGATTTGATGCACCATTTAATTGAACTCTACAAGAGAGGAGTTAAGTAATGAATAAATTAATTGCATTTATCGAGAAAGGAAAGCCTTTCTTTGAGAAACTATCTCGTAATATCTATCTTCGTGCTATTCGTGATGGTTTCATTGCAGGTATGCCCGTTATTCTCTTCTCAAGTATCTTTATCTTGATTGCCTTTGTACCAAACTCATGGGGCTTTAAATGGTCTGATGAAGTTGTAGCTTTTCTGATGAAACCTTACAGCTATTCTATGGGTATTCTGGCTCTCTTGGTAGCTGGTACAACAGCTAAGTCATTGACCGACTCAGTAAACCGTAGCATGGAGAAGACCAATCAAATCAACTATATGTCAACATTGTTGGCAGCAATTGTTGGTTTGTTGATGTTGGCAGCTGATCCTATCGAAAATGGTCTAGCTACTGGATTCTTGGGGACAAAAGGTTTGCTTTCAGCCTTCCTTGCTGCCTTTGTTACCGTAGCCATCTATAAGGTTTGTGTTAAGAACAACGTCACTATTCGTATGCCTGACGAAGTTCCACCAAATATCTCACAAGTCTTTAAAGATGTGATTCCATTCACTCTATCAGTTGTTTCTCTTTATGCTCTTGATTTACTAGCTCGTCATTTTGTTGGTGCTAGTGTAGCAGAATCAATCGGTAAATTCTTTGCACCACTCTTCTCTGCTGCTGATGGCTATCTTGGTATTACCATTATCTTTGGTGCCTTTGCCTTCTTCTGGTTTGTTGGTATCCATGGTCCATCTATCGTTGAACCAGCAATCGCAGCTATTACCTATGCAAATGCCGAAGTCAACTTGAACCTTCTTCAACAAGGTATGCACGCTGACAAGATTCTTACTTCTGGTACACAAATGTTTATCGTTACCATGGGTGGTACAGGTGCGACACTGGTTGTTCCATTCATGTTCATGTGGTTAACAAAATCAAAACGTAACCGCGCAATCGGACGTGCTTCAGTAGTTCCAACTTTCTTTGGTGTAAATGAACCAATCTTGTTTGGTGCACCGCTTGTATTGAACCCGATCTTCTTCATTCCATTTATCTTTGCTCCAATCGCAAACGTTTGGATCTTCAAATTCTTTATTGAAACACTTGGAATGAACTCATTTACTGCTAATCTACCATGGACAACCCCAGCTCCACTAGGTCTAGTTCTTGGTACTAACTTCCAAGTTCTATCATTCATTCTTGCTGCCCTTCTAATCGTGGTTGACGTAGTCATTTACTATCCATTCCTTAAGGTCTATGATGAACAAATTCTAGAAGAAGAACGTTCAGGTAAATCTAATGATGAATTGAAAGAAAAAGTTGCTGCAAACTTCAACACTGCAAAAGCAGATGCTATTCTTGAGAAAGCTGGTGTAGAAGCAGCACAAAATACAATCACTGAAGAAACAAATGTCCTCGTTCTCTGTGCAGGTGGAGGGACAAGTGGACTTCTTGCGAATGCTTTGAATAAGGCAGCTGCAGAATACAATGTTCCTGTGAAAGCAGCAGCAGGTGGCTATGGTGCTCACCGTGAAATGTTGCCAGAGTTTGATCTTGTTATCCTTGCTCCTCAAGTTGCTTCAAACTTTGAAGATATGAAAGCAGAAACAGATAAACTCGGTATTAAACTTGCGAAAACAGAAGGCGCTCAATACATCAAATTAACTCGTGATGGAAAAGGTGCTCTTGCATTCGTACAAGCTCAATTCGATTAACGATAGGGACTGTGAAACAGTCTCCTCTCGTTACGGAAATCGCTATGGCGAATTTCCTAATCGCCTTATTAATTCGTCGGTAAAAAGACATCGTTTTTACCTCCTCATGTCACAATTCGATTAAGGCTAGGGACTCTGAAATAGTCTTCTATCGTTACGGAAATCGCTATGGCGAATTTCCTAATCGCCTTATTAATTCGTCGGTAAAAAGACATCGTTTTTACCTCCTCATGTCACAATTTGGTGACTTGGTACAAGAAGTGAGATGGAGAAGGATGGCTCACTGACTCCTCTCCTCTCACTTTTACTTTATTTAAAACAAGAAATAGGTGAAAAGTATGACAAAAACATTACCAAAAGACTTTATTTTCGGTGGCGCAACAGCTGCCTATCAAGCAGAAGGTGCTACACATACTGATGGAAAAGGACCAGTTGCGTGGGATAAATATCTTGAAGATAATTACTGGTACACTGCAGAACCAGCCAGTGACTTTTACAATCGATATCCAGTTGACCTCAAGCTAGCAGAAGAGTATGGTGTTAATGGTATTCGAATTTCTATTGCTTGGTCACGTATTTTCCCGACTGGTTACGGTCAAGTAAATGCTAAAGGTGTTGAGTTTTATCATAATCTATTTGCAGAGTGTCACAAACGTCACGTTGAGCCCTTTGTAACTCTTCATCACTTTGACACACCAGAAGCTCTCCACTCAAATGGCGACTTCTTAAACCGTGAAAATATCGAACACTTTGTAGATTACGCTGCCTTCTGTTTTGAAGAATTTCCAGAAGTAAACTATTGGACAACATTCAATGAAATTGGACCAATCGGTGATGGTCAATACTTGGTTGGGAAATTCCCTCCAGGTATTCAGTACGACCTTGCCAAAGTTTTCCAATCGCACCACAATATGATGGTTTCTCATGCGCG
Source organism: Streptococcus sp. HMSC077D04 (assembly GCF_001808785.1). GTDB lineage: Bacteria > Bacillota > Bacilli > Lactobacillales > Streptococcaceae > Streptococcus > Streptococcus mitis_BX. The sequence goes on from NZ_KV794465.1 coordinate 22,497, forward strand.
TGCAGTCAAGCTATATAAAGATAAAGGCTATAAAGGTGAAATTGGTGTTGTTCATGCTTTGCCAACCAAGTATCCTTTAGATCCTAAAAATCCAGCAGATGTTCGTGCAGCTGAGTTGGAAGATATTATTCACAATAAATTTATTTTGGATGCAACTTATCTAGGTCGCTATTCAGATGAAACGATGGAAGGTGTTAACCATATCTTATCAGTCAATGGTGGTAGCTTGGATATTCGTGAAGAAGATTTCACAGCATTAGAAGCTGCAAAAGACTTGAATGATTTCCTAGGAATCAACTACTATATGAGTGACTGGATGGAAGCATTTGATGGAGAAACTGAAATTATCCATAATGGTAAGGGTGAGAAAGGAAGCTCTAAGTACCAAATCAAAGGTGTTGGTCGTCGTGTAGCTCCTGATTATGTACCACGTACAGACTGGGATTGGATTATCTACCCTCAAGGTTTGTATGACCAAATCATGCGTGTGAAGAAAGATTATCCTAACTACAAGAAGATTTACATCACTGAAAATGGTCTAGGGTATAAAGATGAGTTCGTTGATAACACTGTTTATGATGATGGCCGTATTGATTATGTCAAACAACACTTAGAGGTCTTATCTGATGCGATTGCTGATGGTGCAAATGTCAAAGGATACTTCATCTGGTCATTGATGGACGTCTTCTCATGGTCAAACGGGTATGAGAAACGTTACGGTCTCTTCTATGTAGACTTTGAAACTCAAGAACGTTATCCTAAGAAATCAGCTCACTGGTACAAGAAAGTAGCGGAAAGTCAGATTATAGATTAAACTTTAGATAAAAATCCCCACCAATCGGTGGGGATAATTTTATGGTTTAGAAAGAATAATTTTTGTTTGTTTTGAAAGTTGTTCAAACGTTTCTTTGCTCAGTTTAGAATCTGAAACGATGATATCAATATCAGAGATATTGTAGAAGGTATAGAAATCAAATTTATTGAACTTACTATGGTCAGCTAGTAAGTATTTTTTATTGGAATTATTGAGGGCGATGCGTTGAGATTCACCTTCCTCTTCACTAAAGGTCGCAATCGCATTGTCCTGAATACCATTACAGCTAACGAAAGCTTTAGAAAATTGAAGATTGGCTAAGTTTTGCAAGGTTAGTGTTCCCACAAAGGCTCCAGTGATAGAGCGGTAGTTTCCACCGATTAAAATCAAATCTGTTAGTTTTCGTTCGTTTAAGATGAGAAAGACTGGTAAACTGTTTGTTACAACACGAATATTATCAATTGGAAGTTCACGGGCAAAAGATTCTAAGGTCGTACCAGGGCCGATAAAAATAGTTTCACCCTCATCAATTAAATGGCCTGCAAAACGGCTAATTTCTTGTTTTTCTGCGATTTGTAAGCTTTGTTTTTCAATATTGGAACGTTCATTATTTAAAATAGAACCTGTGCGAATTTTCTCAGCTCCCCCGTGTACTCGAACAAGTAGATCCTTGTCTGCCAACTCTTGCAAGTAGCGTCTAGCAGTCATATCTGACACATCCAAGCGAGTCATGATTTCTTTTACAGTAATAGTTCCCTTTGTATTTACCGTTTCTAGAATATTATCTAGTTTTTCTTGCTTTAACATCGTTATCACCTCTATTTCTATTACTATTTTATCATAAAGTATTCAATCAATCAATTTAAAAAACAAAAGAAAACAAAAACAAAAATATCATGGTTGTTTTAAACAAACCATGATATTTGTTATTGCTTATAAAATAGATAACATTAGTCCAAACCGTAGTTGTAATCATCGTCTTGCATGGCTTCAACTTCACCAAGGAGGTAACCATTTCCGACTTGAGAGAAGAAGTCGTGGTTAGAAGTTCCTGTTGAAATACCGTTCATAACGATTGGGTTGACATCATCAGCTGAATCTGGGAAGAGTGGATCTTGTCCCAGGTTCATGAGAGCCTTGTTAGCATTGTAGCGAAGGAAGGTTTTAACTTCTTCCGTCCAACCAACACCGTCATAGAGGCTTTCTGTATAGCCTTCTTCATTTTCATAAAGAGTGTAGAGCAGATCGTACATCCATTCTTTGAGTTTTTCTTGCTCTTCTTCAGGTAATTCATTAAAACCAAGTTGGAATTTGTAACCAATGTAGGTTCCGTGAACAGACTCATCACGAATAATCAATTTAATGATTTCCGCAACGTTGGCTAGCTTGTTGTTACCGAGATAGTAGAGGGGAGTGAAGAAACCTGAATAGAAGAGGAAGGTTTCGAGGAAGACACTGGCAACTTTCTTTTCAAGTGGGCTACCGTTTAGGTAGATTTCGTTGACGATCTCAGCCTTCTTTTGTAGGTAAGGATTGGTATTGGTCCATTCGAAAATTTCTTCAATCTCAGCCTTAGTATTCAAGGTAGAAAAGATTGATGAGTAAGATTTAGCGTGGACAGATTCCATAAATTGGATGTTATTGAAAACAGCTTCCTCATGTGGTGTACGGATGTCTGCGCGAAGGGCTTGAACCCCAGTTTCAGATTGCATAGTGTCGAGAAGGGTTAAACCACCAAAGACTTTTCCAACCAAGTCTTTTTCTACATTTGATAGCTTTCTCCAGTCATCCAAGTCATTTGACAAAGGAATACGTGTATCAAGCCAGAATTGCTCCGTCAGTTTTTCCCAAGTTGATTTGTCGATGACATCTTCGATGGCATTCCAGTTAATGGCTTTGTAGTAAGTTTCCATTTTGAAATCTCTTTCTGTGTTTAGTATTGCGAACTCACAATTACTTCTATTTTATCATAATTCTAGAGGAGTATCGCACAAAAAGTCGGAAGTCCGACTTTTGTGTTTTTCCATAGTATAGGTGCTTATTCCAGTTTAGTTTAGCAGGGTGAATGAATCACTAATTTGAGAAAAAGTAGTTTCCTCAAGCAAAGATTAAATCACACAGCTTTCACATTGGTTGGCACCGACTTCTCCACCATCATCTGTAAAGGTACGGACGTAGTAGATAGACTTGATTCCCTTGTTAAAGGCATAGTTACGAAGGATAGACAAGTCACGTGTCGTTTGCTTATTTTCCTTCTTCCATTCGTAAAGACCTTTTGGAATGTCACTACGCATGAAGAGAGTGAGTGAAAGTCCTTGGTCCACGTGCTCAGTTGCGGCAGCATAGACATCAATCACCTTACGCATATCCATGTCGTAGGCAGAAGTGTAGTAAGGAATGGTTTCTGTTGACAAGCCAGCAGCAGGATAGTAGATTTTACCGATTTTCTTTTCTTGACGTTCTTCGATACGTTGCGTAATCGGGTGGATAGAAGCAGAAACGTCGTTGATGTAACTGATAGAACCATTTGGCGCTACAGCAAGGCGGTTTTGGTGGTAAAGACCATCTGCTTGAACCTTGTCGCGAAGTTCAGCCCAATCAGCAGCACTTGGGATAAAGACATCTTTGAAGAGTTCCTTAACACGGTTTGATTTTGGAACAAACTCGCCAGTTACATACTTGTCAAAGTAGCTTCCGTTAGCATAGTCTGATTTTTCAAAGTTGTGGAAGGTGATGCCACGTTCACGCGCGATATTGTTTGATTCTACCAAGGTCCAGTAGTTCATAAGCATAAAGTAGATGCTTGTAAATTCAACAGACTCAGGCGATCCATATTCAATCAATTGTTGGGCAAGGTAGCTGTGAAGTCCCATTGCACCAAGACCAAAGGTATGAGCTTGGCTATTTCCGTGGTCGATGGTAGGAACAGCTACGATGTGTGAACTATCTGTAACGAAAGTAAGGGCACGAACCATAGCACGGATAGAACGACCAAAGTCAGGTGAAGTCATCATGTTGACTACGTTGGTTGAACCAAGGTTACATGAAACATCTGTTCCCATTTGAAGGAATTCTTGAGCATCGTTGATCAAGCTTGGTTCTTGGACTTGAAGAATCTCAGAACACAAGTTACTCATGATAATCTTACCATCAACAGGATTTGCACGGTTAGCCGTATCAATGTTGACTACATAAGGGTAACCAGACTCTTGTTGCAATTTGGAAATTTCCGTTTCCAAATCACGTGCTTTGATTTTTGTCTTGCGGATGTTTGGATTTGCGACCAATTCATCATATTTTTCAGTGATGTCGATGTAGTTGAATGGCACACCATACTCAAGCTCTACAGAGTATGGGCTGAAAAGGTACATTTCTTCATTTTTACGAGCCAATTCGTAGAATTTATCGGGTACTACAACACCAAGTGAAAGGGTCTTTACACGAACTTTTTCATCGGCGTTTTCTTTTTTAGTTGAAAGGAAGGCGATAATATCTGGGTGGAAGACGTTGAGGTAGACAACACCAGCACCTTGACGTTGACCCAATTGGTTTGAGTAAGAGAAGCTATCTTCGAAAAGTTTCATAACTGGAACGACCCCAGAAGCTGCTCCTTCATAGCCTTTGATAGGTGCACCAGCTTCACGAAGGTTGCTGAGGGTAATTCCCACACCACCACCAATACGTGAAAGTTGAAGAGCTGAGTTGATAGAACGTCCGATAGAGTTCATATCATCAGTTACTTGGATCAGGAAACATGATACCAATTCACCACGACGAGCACGTCCAGCATTCAAGAAGGAAGGAGTAGCAGGTTGGTAGCGTTGGTGGATGATTTCATTGGCAATATCGATGGCAACAGCTTCATTGCCATCGGCGAAATAAAGGGCGTTAAAGAAGACACGGTCTTCCATGCTTTCAAGATAATATTCACCGTCATTAGTCTTTAAGGCATATTGATTGTAAAACTTATAGGCAGCCATGAAAGACTTGAATTGGAAGTTTTGATCTTTGATAAATTGAGACAATTCTTCCAAAAATTCTGGACGGTATTTCTTGATAAAAGTTGTTTCGATGTAGTTGTGTTCAATGAGGTAGTTGATTTTATCCTTGATTGAATCAAAAACCATAGTGTTTGGAACTACATTTTCTTTAAAGAAAGCATCCAAGGCTTCCTTATCTTTATGCAGCATGATTTGTCCATTAACTGGACGGTTGATTTCGTTATTGAGACGGAAGTAAGTCACGTCCTCAAGATGTTTTAATCCCATAAAATTTCCCTTATCTAATTACAAAAGAAAGGCTTCTAAGTTAGCCCTAGAAGCAGTTTCTTCTGGATGATGTACTAAGATTATGCTAATTGTTTCAGTTTTCCTGGTTGGAAACCTGAAAAGACTTCAGTTGGTGTTTGGATAACAGGAGCTGCGCTGAAACCGAGCTCTTTAACTTGATCGATGTACTCAGGTTGCTCATCAAGATTGATTTCACGATAAGCGACATTATTACTGTCCAAGAAACGTTTGGTCATTTTACATTGGACACAGTTGTTTTTAGAATAAACGGTTACCATTGTGTAACTCCTCTTTCAAAATAGATTACTTTCTTAGTATATCAGAAAATAAATTTTTGTCAATGATTTAAAACTAAATATAGTGGTCTATTTTTCTACTCAAGCTCACAAAACACAATATGTAGTGTTTGTTTTGTAAAATAGTGATGATTATCCTAGAAGTAGTTTTTTGGAAAACTATATCCTGTGTTTTGTTATCTAGAATAGAAGATTTTCAGCAAGTTATCTGAAAGGAAATCGAATAAATCCCATAAAATGCTTGAAAAAAATCCTAGAAGATGGTATAATACCAAATTGTAAGGGTTATCACATATAACTCAAAAAAGAAAGAACAAAAGGAGAGTCAAACTATGGCTTCTAAAGATTTCCACGTAGTGGCAGAAACAGGTATTCACGCACGTCCAGCAACATTGTTGGTACAAACTGCAAGCAAATTTGCTTCAGATATCACTCTTGAGTACAAAGGTAAATCAGTTAACCTTAAATCAATCATGGGTGTTATGAGTCTTGGTGTTGGCCAAGGTGCTGATGTAACTATCTCAGCTGAAGGTGCAGATGCAGATGACGCTATCGCTGCAATCTCAGAAACAATGGAAAAAGAAGGATTGGCATAAGGAAAATGACAGAAATGCTTAAAGGAATCGCAGCATCTGATGGTGTTGCAGTTGCAAAAGCATATCTACTCGTTCAACCGGATTTGTCATTCGAGACTGTTTCAGTCGAAGATACAAACGCAGAAGAGGCTCGTTTGGATGTAGCTCTTGAAGCTTCTCAAAACGAGCTTTCTCTTATCCGTGAGAAAGCTGTAGGTACGCTTGGTGAAGAAGCGGCTCAAGTTTTTGACGCTCATTTGATGGTTCTTGCTGACCCAGAATTGATTGGTCAGATTAAAGAAACAATCCGTGCTAAGAAAGTCAATGCTGAAGCAGGTCTTAAAGAAGTGACTGACATGTTCATCACTATCTTTGAAGGCATGGAAGACAACCCATATATGCAAGAACGTGCAGCGGATATCCGCGACGTGACAAAACGTGTATTGGCAAATCTTCTTGGTAAGAAATTGCCAAACCCAGCTTCTATCAATGAAGAAGTAATCGTAATTGCGCATGACTTGACACCATCTGATACAGCTCAATTGGACAAAAACTTTGTAAAAGCTTTTGTAACAAACATCGGTGGACGTACAAGCCACTCAGCTATCATGGCACGTACACTTGAAATTGCAGCTGTATTGGGAACAAATAACATCACTGAAGTAGTGAAAGACGGTGATATCCTTGCCGTTAACGGAATTACTGGTGAAGTGATTATCAACCCAACAGATGAACAAGCGGCAGAATTTAAAGCAGCTGGTGAAGCTTATGCTAAACAAAAAGCTGAATGGGCACTTTTGAAAGATGCTCAAACAGTAACTGCTGACGGTAAACACTTCGAGTTGGCTGCTAACATCGGTACTCCAAAAGACGTTGAAGGTGTTAACAACAACGGTGCAGAAGCTGTTGGACTTTACCGTACAGAGTTCTTGTACATGGATTCTCAAGACTTCCCAACTGAAGATGAGCAGTATGAAGCATACAAGGCTGTTCTTGAGGGAATGAATGGTAAACCAGTGGTTGTTCGTACAATGGATATCGGTGGAGATAAGGAACTTCCTTACTTCGATATGCCACACGAAATGAACCCATTCCTTGGATTCCGTGCCCTTCGTATCTCTATTTCTGAAACTGGAGATGCAATGTTCCGTACACAAATCCGTGCTCTTCTTCGTGCTTCTGTTCATGGTCAATTGCGTATCATGTTCCCAATGGTTGCCCTCTTGAAAGAATTCCGTGCAGCTAAAGCAGTTTATGAAGAAGAAAAAGCAAACCTTCTTTCTGAAGGAGTTGCAGTTGCGGATGACATCCAAGTTGGTATCATGATTGAAATCCCTGCAGCAGCAATGCTTGCAGACCAATTTGCAAAAGAAGTAGACTTCATGTCAATTGGAACAAACGACTTGATCCAATACTCAATGGCAGCAGACCGTATGAACGAGCAAGTTTCATACCTTTACCAACCATATAACCCATCAATCCTTCGCTTGATCAACAACGTTATCAAGGCAGCTCACGCTGAAGGTAAATGGGCTGGTATGTGTGGTGAGATGGCTGGTGACCAAAAAGCTGTTCCACTTCTTGTCGGAATGGGCTTGGATGAGTTCTCTATGTCAGCAACATCAGTCCTTCGTACACGTAGCTTGATGAAGAAATTGGATACTGCTAAGATGGAAGAGTACGCTAACCGTGCCCTTACAGAGTGTTCAACAATGGAAGAAGTTCTTGAACTTCAAAAAGAATACGTTAACTTTGATTAATAGAAAAGTCCTTGCAACTTAGTTGCAAGGTTTTTTTATAGTTTAAAATCAGAAAATCTATTAACTAGTTCATAAAAAGCTTGACAATAAAAAAAATTGGAGTAGAATATTAACTAGTTAAATAACTAGTTAAGGAGTTTTTATGAAGAAACAAAATTTGTTTTTAGTGTTGTTAAGTGTCTTTCTTTTGTGTTTAGCTGCTTGTGGCCAAAAGGAAAGCCAGTCAGGTAAAGGGATGAAAATTGTGACCAGTTTTTATCCTATCTATGCCATGGTCAAGGAAGTATCTGGTGACTTGAATGATGTTCGAATGATTCAGTCAAGTAACGGAATTCACTCCTTCGAACCTTCAGCAAATGATATTGCAGCCATCTATGATGCAGATGTATTTGTCTACCATTCGCATACACTTGAATCTTGGGCAGGAAGTCTGGATCCCAATCTAAAAAAATCCAAAGTTAAGGTTTTAGAGGCTTCAGAAGGAATGACATTGGATCGTGTCCCTGGTCTAGAAGATGTGGAAGCAGGTGATGGAGTTGATGAAAAAACGCTTTATGACCCTCACACTTGGCTAGATCCTGAAAAAGCTGGAGAAGAAGCTCAGATTATCGCTGATAAACTGTCAGAGGTTGATAGTGAACATAAAGAAACTTATCAAAAAAATGCGCAAGCTTTTATCAAAAAAGCTCAAGAATTGACTAAGAAATTCCAACCTAAATTTGAAAAAGCGAGTCAGAAGACATTTGTAACACAACATACAGCCTTTTCTTATCTAGCGAAGAGATTTGGACTTAATCAACTTGGTATTGCAGGCATCTCTCCTGAACAAGAACCAAGTCCACGACAACTAACAGAAATTCAGGAATTTGTAAAAACCTATAAGGTTAAAACGATTTTTACAGAAAGTAATGCTTCTTCGAAAGTAGCTGAAACTCTTGTTAAATCAACAGGTGTGGGTCTAAAAACTCTGAATCCTTTAGAGGCAGACCCACAAAATGACAAGACTTATCTAGAAAACCTAGAAGACAATATGAGTATTTTAGCAGAAGAATTGAAATGAGGAGATTATGAAAATAAATAAAAAATATCTAGCTGGGTCAGCAGCTGC
>NZ_KV794466.1:0-302 GCF_001808785.1 Streptococcus sp. HMSC077D04
TCATACTTTGCCCCACCGTGAGCCACAATCGAGGCCACTTGTTCAATGGCGTGACTCGCAATCCCGATGATGGCTTCTACAATCACGGTAGTGTTGGTAATTACAACTGCGACCATAATATAACTAATCAACATCGGGGCTAATGCTTCAAAGGTCATCGCTCCACCTGAGTTAGCAATTTTCTTTGCCATCTTCGAAAATTCTAGGATGAGAACAACTGATAAAATCGCAACTCCAAGAGGTTGCATGACACTTTTAGTAATACTAGACATATAAGTCCAAACTGTTGGATTGTAGCTAGA
>NZ_KV794467.1:0-461 GCF_001808785.1 Streptococcus sp. HMSC077D04
CTATGGAGTCAATTCCTCCATCCAATCGAATAGCACCATCGGGAGGAACGACATAGCCTGCTTTACGGATGTCAGACGCATATTTTCCTGATGCCATTAAATGTTGTAAGACGACTATATTGTCCCTCTCTTCAAAGGAGGTTTTTAATTGCATATGTTCTTGGTGGTTTTGATACTGAAAATAAAGATTCAAGCCAGTAGCTAAAGCAATTACAGAACCAATCACGATTAGTATTTTTTTAAGTCCCGACATTTTTTTCATCCCCTCTGTCTAAATAATCATAGAAGTCATGTTTCCAACCCTCTTCCTTGTCATTAGGTTTTCCAATAAAAATATTGAGGTCAAAACCATATTTAATAAAGTTACCTCCTATCGTATTATTTTCAATAAGAGTTTCAACCATCAGTTTACCGTTAGCTTTATCCCCATTTCCCATCACAGTATAGAATTCCTCAACACG
>NZ_KV794468.1:0-734 GCF_001808785.1 Streptococcus sp. HMSC077D04
GAATCCCAAAAGATTGGGGAACAACAAAAACTTGCTCGAACAGGTATCTATTTGGAAAAAGTAGGTCATGTATTAGAAAGCAATATCGATGAAGCTGAGGAACTCTTAAAAACCATGACCGAGACAGGAGATAAACTATTTCAAACAGTCTTCTTGATTGGGGTCTTTGGTCAGGATGAAGAAGAACTCAAACAAGCGCTAGACACTATCCAACAAGTGGCCGGCTCAAATGACCTAATGATTGATAAACTTCCATATATGCAAGAAGCAGCCTTTAATAGTTTGCTGCCATTTGGTTGTGATTTTTTAGAGGGAGTATCACGGAGTTTATTAACATCTAATGTAGCAGTGAACTCACCTTGGACTTCAGTAGACTTACAAGACCGCAGTGGGAAATATTACGGTATCAATCAAATCTCAAGCAATATTATTACCATTGATCGAAGCCTATTAAATACACCGTCTGGTCTGATTTTAGGGACATCTGGAGCTGGGAAAGGGATGGCAACCAAGCATGAAATTATCACGACCAAAATCAAGGAATCTGGTGAAAATACTGAAATTATCATCGTGGATCCAGAAGCAGAGTACAGTGTTATTGGACGGGCTTTTGGTGGGGAAATGATTGATATTGCGCCCGATTCCCAAACCTATCTCAATGTACTTGACTTGTCTGATGAAAATATGGATGAGGACCCTGTTAAGGTAAAATCAGAATTTCTTTTATCCTTTAT
>NZ_KV794468.1:834-1214 GCF_001808785.1 Streptococcus sp. HMSC077D04
AAGGAATCTGGTGAAAATACTGAAATTATCATTGTGGATCCAGAAGCAGAGTACAGTGTCATTGGACGGGCTTTTGGTGGAGAAATGATTGATATTGCGCCAGATTCCCAAACCTATCTCAATGTCCTTGACTTGTCTGAAGAAAATATGGATGAAGATCCTGTAAAGGTAAAATCAGAATTTCTTTTATCCTTTATCGGCAAGTTATTGGATAGGAAAATGGACGGGAGAGAAAAATCGATTATCGACCGAGTTACCAGACTCACCTATCAGTCATTTAAAGAGCCTTCTTTGGAAGAATGGGTCTTTGTCTTGAGTCAACAACCAGAAGAAGAAGCGCAGAATTTGGCACTTGATATGGAACTGTATGTCGAAGGTTC
>NZ_KV794468.1:1314-1679 GCF_001808785.1 Streptococcus sp. HMSC077D04
TCATTTAAAGAGCCTTCTTTGGAAGAATGGGTTTTTGTCTTGAGTCAACAGCCAGAAGAAGAAGCACAGAATTTAGCACTTGATATGGAACTGTATGTCGAAGGTTCTCTTGATATTTTTTCTCATAAGACCAATATTCAGACAGGATCTAACTTCTTAATCTATAACGTTAAAAAGTTAGGAGATGAGCTGAAACAAATCGCTCTTATGGTAGTGTTTGATCAGATATGGAATCGTGTTGTTCGGAACCAAAAATTAGGGAAGAAGACTTGGATTTATTTTGATGAAATGCAGCTTCTCTTATTAGATAAATATGCCAGTGATTTCTTCTTTAAATTGTGGAGTCGTGTCAGAAAATATGGAGC
>NZ_KV794469.1:0-305 GCF_001808785.1 Streptococcus sp. HMSC077D04
AAACTATCACGATTAAAGCGTTGGAGTTCTTCAAATTGTTTCTCTAGACTACTTATTGATTGTTCTGCTTCTTTAACAGTATACTTATTTTCAGAATGTGTTTTAATCTCTCGTAGTTCATTAAGTTTATCCTCGATATAATTCATCTGTCTTTCTTTACTGACAGGGATCTTTTCAAATTGAGAATCCCCAATGACAATGGCATCGTAATCTCCTGTAATAATACGTGACACAAACTGTTTTCTTCTTTCCTTCACAAAATCTTTCTTAGTAGTCACAAAGACCTTTTTAGTAGGGAAAAATTT
>NZ_KV794470.1:0-4937 GCF_001808785.1 Streptococcus sp. HMSC077D04
AGCTAAGCGACTTCCATATCTCACAGGGGGCAACCCCCAACTACTTCCGGCGTTCTAGGGCTTAACTTCTGTGTTCGGCATGGGTACAGGTGTATCTCCTAGGCTATCGTCACTTAACTCTGAGTAATACCTACTCAAAATTGAATATCTATTCAAACCAAGAAAACCGTTCGCTTTCATATTCTCAGTTACTTTGGATAAGTCCTCGAGCTATTAGTATTAGTCCGCTACATGTGTCGCCACACTTCCACTTCTAACCTATCTACCTGATCATCTCTCAGGGCTCTTACTGATATAAAATCATGGGAAATCTCATCTTGAGGTGGGTTTCACACTTAGATGCTTTCAGCGTTTATCCCTTCCCTACATAGCTACCCAGCGATGCCTTTGGCAAGACAACTGGTACACCAGCGGTAAGTCCACTCTGGTCCTCTCGTACTAGGAGCAGATCCTCTCAAATTTCCTACGCCCGCGACGGATAGGGACCGAACTGTCTCACGACGTTCTGAACCCAGCTCGCGTGCCGCTTTAATGGGCGAACAGCCCAACCCTTGGGACCGACTACAGCCCCAGGATGCGACGAGCCGACATCGAGGTGCCAAACCTCCCCGTCGATGTGAACTCTTGGGGGAGATAAGCCTGTTATCCCCAGGGTAGCTTTTATCCGTTGAGCGATGGCCCTTCCATACGGAACCACCGGATCACTAAGCCCGACTTTCGTCCCTGCTCGAGTTGTAGCTCTCGCAGTCAAGCTCCCTTATACCTTTACACTCTGCGAATGATTTCCAACCATTCTGAGGGAACCTTTGGGCGCCTCCGTTACCTTTTAGGAGGCGACCGCCCCAGTCAAACTGCCCGTCAGACACTGTCTCCGATAGGGATCACCTATCCGGGTTAGAGTGGCCATAACACAAGGGTAGTATCCCAACAACGTCTCCTTCGAAACTGGCGTCCCGATCTCATAGACTCCTACCTATCCTGTACATGTGGTACAGACACTCAATATCAAACTGCAGTAAAGCTCCATGGGGTCTTTCCGTCCTGTCGCGGGTAACCTGCATCTTCACAGGTACTAAAATTTCACCGAGTCTCTCGTTGAGACAGTGCCCAAATCATTACGCCTTTCGTGCGGGTCGGAACTTACCCGACAAGGAATTTCGCTACCTTAGGACCGTTATAGTTACGGCCGCCGTTTACTGGGGCTTCAATTCATACCTTCGCTTACGCTAAGCACTCCTCTTAACCTTCCAGCACCGGGCAGGCGTCACCCCCTATACATCATCTTACGATTTAGCAGAGAGCTGTGTTTTTGATAAACAGTTGCTTGGGCCTATTCACTGCGGCTGACGTAAAGTCAGCACCCCTTCTCCCGAAGTTACGGGGTCATTTTGCCGAGTTCCTTAACGAGAGTTCTCTCGCTCACCTGAGGCTACTCGCCTCGACTACCTGTGTCGGTTTGCGGTACGGGTAGAGTATGTTTAAACGCTAGAAGCTTTTCTTGGCAGTGTGACGTCACTAACTTCGCTACTAAACTTCGCTCCCCATCACAGCTCAATGTTATAGATATAAGCATTTGACTCATATCACACCTCACTGCTTAGACAGACACTTCCAATCGTCTGCTTTAGTTAGCCTACTGCGTCCCTCCATCACTACATACTCTAGTACAGGAATATCAACCTGTTGTCCATCGGATACACCTTTCGGTCTCTCCTTAGGTCCCGACTAACCCAGGGCGGACGAGCCTTCCCCTGGAAACCTTAGTCTTACGGTGGACAGGATTCTCACCTGTCTTTCGCTACTCATACCGGCATTCTCACTTCTATGCGTTCCAGCACTCCTCACGGTACACCTTCATCACACATAGAACGCTCTCCTACCATACCTATAAAGGTATCCACAGCTTCGGTAAATTGTTTTAGCCCCGGTACATTTTCGGCGCAGGGTCACTCGACTAGTGAGCTATTACGCACTCTTTGAATGAATAGCTGCTTCTAAGCTAACATCCTAGTTGTCTGTGCAACCCCACATCCTTTTCCACTTAACAATTATTTTGGGACCTTAGCTGGTGGTCTGGGCTGTTTCCCTTTCGACTACGGATCTTAGCACTCGCAGTCTGACTGCCGACCATAATTCATTGGCATTCGGAGTTTATCTGAGATTGGTAATCCGGGATGGACCCCTCACCCAAACAGTGCTCTACCTCCAAGAATCTTTATGTCGACGCTAGCCCTAAAGCTATTTCGGAGAGAACCAGCTATCTCCAAGTTCGTTTGGAATTTCTCCGCTACCCACAAGTCATCCAAGCACTTTTCAACGTGCCCTGGTTCGGTCCTCCAGTGCGTCTTACCGCACCTTCATCCTGCTCATGGGTAGGTCACATGGTTTCGGGTCTACGTCATGATACTAAAGCGCCCTATTCAGACTCGGTTTCCCTACGGCTCCGTCTCTTCAACTTAACCTCGCATCATAACGTAACTCGCCGGTTCATTCTACAAAAGGCACGCTCTCACCCATTAACGGGCTCGAACTTGTTGTAGGCACACGGTTTCAGGTTCTATTTCACTCCCCTCCCGGGGTGCTTTTCACCTTTCCCTCACGGTACTGGTTCACTATCGGTCACTAGGGAGTATTTAGGGTTGGGAGATGGTCCTCCCAGATTCCGACGGGATTTCACGTGTCCCGCCGTACTCAGGATACTGCTAGGTACAAAGACTATTTTAAATACGAGGCTATTACTCTCTTTGGCTGATCTTCCCAAATCATTCTTCTATAATCTTTGAGTCCACATTGCAGTCCTACAACCCCGAAGAGTAAACTCTTCGGTTTGCCCTCCTGCCGTTTCGCTCGCCGCTACTAAGGCAATCGCTTTTGCTTTCTCTTCCTGCAGCTACTTAGATGTTTCAGTTCACTGCGTCTTCCTCCTCACATCCTTAACAGATGTGGGTAACAGGTAGTACCTGTTGGGTTCCCCCATTCGGAAATCCCTGGATCATCGCTTACTTACAGCTACCCAAGGCATATCGTCGTTTGTCACGTCCTTCTTCGGCTCCTAGTGCCAAGGCATCCACCGTGCGCCCTTATTAACTTAACCTTATTTTTCTGACCTTTCAGTCATAAACTCTTATTAATACTACAGCGTTTTCGGTTTATTTTCTTGTTACTATTTGATATAGATATTCAATTTTCAATGTGCATTACTTGGTGATCTCTCACCAATGGAGCCTAGCGGGATCGAACCGCTGACCTCCTGCGTGCAAAGCAGGCGCTCTCCCAGCTGAGCTAAGGCCCCACAAGACCTCTCAAGACTAAACAAGACCAATGCGCAGTTCCTTATCCTTAGAAAGGAGGTGATCCAGCCGCACCTTCCGATACGGCTACCTTGTTACGACTTCACCCCAATCATCTATCCCACCTTAGGCGGCTGGCTCCTTACGGTTACCTCACCGACTTCGGGTGTTACAAACTCTCGTGGTGTGACGGGCGGTGTGTACAAGGCCCGGGAACGTATTCACCGCGGCGTGCTGATCCGCGATTACTAGCGATTCCGACTTCATGTAGGCGAGTTGCAGCCTACAATCCGAACTGAGACTGGCTTTAAGAGATTAGCTTGCCGTCACCGGCTTGCGACTCGTTGTACCAGCCATTGTAGCACGTGTGTAGCCCAGGTCATAAGGGGCATGATGATTTGACGTCATCCCCACCTTCCTCCGGTTTATTACCGGCAGTCTCGCTAGAGTGCCCAACTGAATGATGGCAACTAACAATAGGGGTTGCGCTCGTTGCGGGACTTAACCCAACATCTCACGACACGAGCTGACGACAACCATGCACCACCTGTCACCTCTGTCCCGAAGGAAAGCTCTATCTCTAGAGCGGTCAGAGGGATGTCAAGACCTGGTAAGGTTCTTCGCGTTGCTTCGAATTAAACCACATGCTCCACCGCTTGTGCGGGCCCCCGTCAATTCCTTTGAGTTTCAACCTTGCGGTCGTACTCCCCAGGCGGAGTGCTTAATGCGTTAGCTACGGCACTAAACCCCGGAAAGGGTCTAACACCTAGCACTCATCGTTTACGGCGTGGACTACCAGGGTATCTAATCCTGTTTGCTCCCCACGCTTTCGAGCCTCAGCGTCAGTTACAAGCCAGAGAGCCGCTTTCGCCACCGGTGTTCCTCCATATATCTACGCATTTCACCGCTACACATGGAATTCCACTCTCCCCTCTTGCACTCAAGTTAAACAGTTTCCAAAGCGTACTATGGTTAAGCCACAGCCTTTAACTTCAGACTTATCTAACCGCCTGCGCTCGCTTTACGCCCAATAAATCCGGACAACGCTCGGGACCTACGTATTACCGCGGCTGCTGGCACGTAGTTAGCCGTCCCTTTCTGGTAAGATACCGTCACAGTGTGAACTTTCCACTCTCACACTCGTTCTTCTCTTACAACAGAGCTTTACGATCCGAAAACCTTCTTCACTCACGCGGCGTTGCTCGGTCAGACTTCCGTCCATTGCCGAAGATTCCCTACTGCTGCCTCCCGTAGGAGTCTGGGCCGTGTCTCAGTCCCAGTGTGGCCGATCACCCTCTCAGGTCGGCTATGTATCGTCGCCTTGGTGAGCCGTTACCCCACCAACTAGCTAATACAACGCAGGTCCATCTGGTAGTGATGCAATTGCACCTTTTAAGTAAATGTCATGCAACATCTACTCTTATGCGGTATTAGCTATCGTTTCCAATAGTTATCCCCCGCTACCAGGCAGGTTACCTACGCGTTACTCACCCGTTCGCAACTCATCCGGAGAAGCAAGCTCCTCCTTCAGCGTTCTACTTGCATGTATTAGGCACGCCGCCAGCGTTCGTCCTGAGCCAGGATCAAACTCTCATTAAAAGTTTGAGTTCTCACTCATTTCTGTCACTGACAGATTTATTGTTTTTT
>NZ_KV794471.1:0-299 GCF_001808785.1 Streptococcus sp. HMSC077D04
AATAAAAAATATCTAGCTGGGTCAGCAGCTGCACTTGTTTTAAGTGTCTGTGCTTATGAACTAGGTTTGCATCAAGCCCAAACTGTAAAAGAAAATAACCGTGTTTCATACATTGATGGCAACCAACCAAGCCAAAAGGCAGAGACTTTGACACCTGATGAAGTCAGTAAAAAAGAAGGTATTAATGCCGAGCAAATCGTTATCAAGATTACGGATCAAGGTTATGTGACTTCTCATGGAGATCATTATCATTACTATAATGGCAAGGTTCCTTATGATGCTATCATCAGTGAAGAACT
>NZ_KV794472.1:0-570 GCF_001808785.1 Streptococcus sp. HMSC077D04
ATTAAGATTCAACTCTACCTCAAACTCATGAACTGCATCCCTATTTCTCTTGAAATCTTGATAGGATTTCCATACCACCTCTTCTGTCGGCAACTCTTTTTCTTTAATTAGCTTTTCTTCATTGTAAAGTTCAACTAACTTTTTATTATCTAAGACAACAGTTTCATTTTTGTTATTAAAATAGTCTTGAAAATAACTAACACTATACCGATTCGTTTTTACCAATTCTTGCTCTGAAATCTTAATCTCATCAAATTCAAATTGAACATGTTTTTCTTTCGGAATTATTTTTAATCCAAAAAATTCTGCTCGTTGAATCAATTCATTCATATTCTTCATTTTCGGAAGTAAAAATTCTAAGATGTTTATGATTTCCCTTTGAACAAACTTTTTCTTAAAATAAGTTTCATTATAAGGTTGTTTTCTACTCAATTTAATATCACGTACGACTTGTTTCATATTTGAATCAGTCATAAAAAAAGTAACATGCTTGTGTCTAAAATCAATTTTTAAATGTAAAGCTTTTGCTTTTTTCTTGAAATCTTCAAAATTTTTCGAGTTCTCGATTAG
>NZ_KV794473.1:0-361 GCF_001808785.1 Streptococcus sp. HMSC077D04
AGAGTAAGCTATTGTCAGGTCTGGATGGGCAAATTTTACCAGTGACCAGTCTACCTAATCTTCATTATAACATTTTCTCATCATATAGAAAATCCTAGAATAAAATCCTAGGATTTGTATGTCATTTTTTAAAATCATCTACACTAAAGTGGTCATAGGTGATTTTTGAGACTTCTTCATCATAACGATTCAAAAAGTCTTGAAAACGACGATCAATGTAACCGAAGAATAGAACTTCATCTATATCCTCTTTGTTAAAGAAGATAATGTTTTGATTAACAAGCCCTAGTGGAAGACTGACAGCCCCAAAGTCAAAATAACCTTGCTTTCCGTCCTTTTCAGTAACTGGACAATGATTAAC
>NZ_KV794474.1:0-470 GCF_001808785.1 Streptococcus sp. HMSC077D04
ACAATAACTTTTCTAGATACAAATCTTAAATAAAATACAAAGACGAGAACTAAAAAGTCAATAACTAATAATATGAGTCCCAATATTTCCAAATTGCTTTGAAATATTAAAAATACTGCCATCACATAAACAACCAAGACTAAAAATAAGCAAATTAGAATAACCCTATCAAGTTGTAAAAGAGTGTTTTCTGTCGCCCTACTTACTATTTTTTTTACTAATTTCATATATTATTCCCCTTTATCATTAAAAATGGATATTCCAATAAGAGTACTAGCTACTGCTCCCCCCATTAGTTTTACAGAACTCACAGCGGCCAAAAAAGCAATAATTTCAGGGGCAAACGCTACAGCGACACCTATAGTAACTACTGCACCAAAAGCTATTGCTACTTCCTTAGGATGCTCAACAACCCAATTAAAAGCACCACTAACTACCTCACCAGTTGTATTAAAAGTTTGAGTGAGATG
>NZ_KV794475.1:0-79781 GCF_001808785.1 Streptococcus sp. HMSC077D04
TCAGCATCGACAAGTGCGGTAGCAAGTGCTTCGGCATCAACTAGCGCAGTAGCCTCAGCGTCAGTTTCAGCCTCAGTGAGCACATCAGTTTCAAATTCAGCATCGACAAGTACTTCGATTTCTGTTTCAAATTCAGCAAACCATTCGAACTCACAAGTTGGAAATACTTCTGAATCAACAGGTAAATCTCAAAAAGAATTGCCAAATACAGGTACAGAAGCTTCCAAATCATCTGTACTCCTTGGAGCTTTGGCAGCTGTGACTGGTTTAGGTCTGTTTGCAAAACGCCGTAAACGTGATGATGAAGAGTAATCGGATTAAAAATACATAGAAAGTATTATTATTTCGATTTATGAAGAATCCCTTGGATGAAAAATCATCCAGGGGATTTTTTGCGTTTTAAAGGTTAAGAGAAACAGAAAAATAGCATAAAAAATGTTATAATAGTAAGAAAGGAGAACGATTACATGACTGAAAAAATTACGGTAATTGTACCAGTTTATAATGTTGAAAATTACCTAGAAAAATGTTTGGATAGTTTAATTAATCAAACTTATAAAAATCTTGAGATAATTGTAATCAATGATGGTTTTACAGATAATTCGGGTGAAATTTGTCAAGAGTATGCACAAAAAGATAATCGAATTGTCTATATTGAAAAAGAGAATGGTGGTTTATCAGATGCGAGAAATGTAGGTCTGGACAAGATGACTGGTTCCTATGTAACTTTCATTGATTCTGATGATTGGGCTGAATTAGATTATGTAGAAATCCTTTACAAAAAAATAATTGAGTATCAGGCAGATATTTCTGTTGGAAATTATTATTCTTACAATGAAGATGAGGAAACATATTATTTCCATATATATGGGGATTCCTACTATGAGAAAGTATATGACAATATTTCTATTTTTGAAAACTTATATGAATCTCAAGAAATGAAGAGTTTTGCTTTGATATCTGCTTGGGGCAAACTCTATAAAGCGAAATTGTTTGATTATCTCAGGTTTGAGAAAGGTAAACTCGGCGAAGATGGTTATTTTAATCAAAAAATGTACTTATCTGTAAATAAAGTAGTTTATTTAAATAAAGGTTTGTACGCATATCGCCAGAGAAGTGGAAGTATTACAAAAACTTGGACAGAAAAGTGGATGCATGCCTTGGTTGATGCTATGTCTGAGCGTATTACACTACTAGCTAATATGGGTTATCCACTTGAGAAGCACTTAGCAGTTTATCGTCAGATGTTGGAAGTCAGTCTCGCGAACGGTCAAGCTAGTGGTTTATCTGACACAGCAACGTATAAAGAGTTTGAAATGAAAAGAACTCTTTTGAATCAGTTATCAATACAGGAGCAAAAGGAAAAGAAAGCCATTGTTCTCGCAGCAAATTATGCCTATGTCGAGCAGGTCATGACGACTATTAAGTCTATTTGCTATCATAATCGTTCGATTCGGTTTTATCTGATTAATAGTGATTTTCCAAATGAATGGTTGAAACAATTGAATAAGCGATTAGAAAAGTTTGATTCAGAAATTATCAATTGCAGGGTTACGTCTGAGCAAATTTCGCGTTATAAAACGGATATTAGTTACACTGTTTTTTTGCGTTATTTTGTGGCTGATTTTGTGAAAGAAGACAAGGCTCTTTATTTGGACTGCGATTTAGTGGTAACGAAAAATCTAGATGACTTGTTTGCTACAAATTTACAGGACTATCCTTTGGCTGCTATTCGAGATTTTGGAGGCAGAGCCTATTTTGGTCGAGAAATCTTTAATGCAGGTGTTCTCTTGATTAATAATGCTCTTTGGAAGCAAGAGAATATAACTCAAAAGTTGATTGATTTAACCAATGAATGGCATGATAAAGTGGATCAGGCTGATCAAAGTATTTTAAATATGCTTTTTGAAAATAAATGGCTAGAACTAGATTTTGATAATAATCATATTGTCATTCATGAACGTTTCGCAAACTATCGTTTTCCAAATGGTCAAGAATATCCAGGGATCATCCATTATTTATCAGAGAGAAAGCCTTGGCAGGTACATGCTGGACAAACCTATCGTGATGTTTGGTGGTATTACCATGATATGGAATGGACAGAGTTAGGAAAAAATCATCATTTACATTCTCTTAAAAAATTGCATATTTATCCTATTAAATTTCCGTTTTCTTGTTTGATTTATACAGCTTCAGATCAAATTGAGCAGTTGGAAACACTAATAGTGGCTTTACCAGAAGTGCAATTTAAGATTGCAGCAAGGGTAATCGTTAGTGAGAATCTTTCTAGATTTGTTGTGTATCCAAATGTCACTGTCTATTCTGGAACAGTATCTTTAGAGGAATTGGATAGAGAATTGGTAGAGACGAGTCAAGTACTTTTAGATATCAACTATGGTGAGAAGGAAGTAGAGATATTAGAGCAGTTTATTTCCCAAAATAAACCAATTTTAGCCTTTGAAAATACAAAATCGTATGAAGCGAATCAAGAGATATATCAGATTGATCAAGTTTCAGAAATGATAGAGAGAATAAGAGAGTTAAATAGATGAGGAAAAATACTGTGCGAGGCGATGCACTAATTTTAACTGTAAGTGATCAGATTGAACAATTAGAATATATTTTAGAAAACTTACCAGATATTTGTTTTCATATTGCAGCTCCTGTACACTTTTCTGAAAAGATAGGAGTACTGGAGTCAAAATACAATGTCCGTCTCGTGACAGTTACAACTGATCAGCAAATTGACTTTCTAGTGAATATGTGTGATTTCTTACTAGATATCAATCATTTTCAAGAAGTGAATGCTATTGTATCGAGATTTTTGCAGGTTGAGAAACCTGCCTTTGCTTTTGATAATACAGTCCATGGAAATCAGGGGCAGGAAGTTTTTCTATCAAGTACACCAGATAAATTGGTTTCTAGAGTGAAAGAGTATCTGAATGAAGTCAGAGTATGTACCAATCATCAAGAAAATATCATCCAAGATGGAAATTGGAATGTATTTCAAATTGATAGTAAAGCTAGTCTAATTGTGGGAAGCAATGTCATTTGTAGAAATTTTGAGAATTTCCATGTTTCTTCAGGGAAGTTAATACTGCATGATGGTGTCTTTATTAATAACTCTTGTAGTTTCAACTGTATGGAAAGAATTGAAATCGGTTCTGGAACTATGATGGGAGAGGGAGTTCGTTTTTACGACCATGATCATATCTACACAGCTGAGAAAATCGAAAAATGGCAGTGGACTACAGCACCAGTTAGAGTTGGAAGAGATTGTTGGATAGGAAGTAATGTCACGATTTTAAAAGGAGTGACTATTGGGGATAATACCATTATAGGTGCAGGATGCTTAGTGCGTAAAGATATTCCGGCTAATAGTGTGGTTTATAATGATGGGAATCTTATTGTAAAAGAAAGAGGATAATTTGGAGCTATGGATATAAAAAAAGCGATCGTTTTAGGAGCAGATAATAATTATCGTGACAAGTTGGAAACGACTATTAAATCTATTTGTTATCATAATAAGGATTTGAAATTTTACATTTTTAACGAAGATATTCCCAAAGAGTGGTTCTGTCTCATGGAAAAGAAATTGGGGAAAATAAACTGTGAAATTTTAAATATAAGGATTGATGCAGAAAAAGTAAAACATTTTTCTACTCCTAATAAGCATATTAGATATATGACCTATTTTCGCTATTTTATTCCTGAAATTGTGGAAGAAAGTAGGGCTTTATACTTAGATTGTGATATGATCGTTCACAAAAGCTTGGATAAGTTATTTGAAATATCTTTTGATGGAAACTATATTCTCGCTGTTCGGGACTCATGGGATGTAAATTCTTTTAATGCAGGAATGATGGTTGTTAATGTTGACAAATGGGTGTCAGAAAATATTTGTCAGCAATTGCTAGATTTAACTCATGAAAAACACCAAGAAGTATATGGAGATCAAGGGGTTTTAAATTTATTATTTAAAGATAAATGGAAAGAGTTAACTCCCTATTTTGATTTTATGGTTGGGCTAGATGCAGAAATTTTTTATGAAAAAAGACCAGATTGGTTTTTACAGAAATGGGATGTGTCATATGAGCCGGCTATTATCCATTTTGAAGGAAAACATAAACCATGGAATCATTCGATAAAAACAAGATATCGAGAATTATGGTGGTTTTACAATGGTTTAGATTGGCAAACTATTTTATCAGAAAAGGATACAAAACCGACATCGTTTAGTGACATCGCAACAGTTAGTTTATTTCATACAGCTATCTTTACAGATACGCAAGAGTTGGAACATATAGAATATCTTGTAGAAAAACTTCCAAATGTCCATTTTCATATTTTTGCTCATAGTTATTTTGGATCGAGAGTATTTAATTTAGAAGTTTTTAAGAACGTATCACTTTATCCTAATTATACTTCATATCAATCTCAAGAAATTCTGAGTAAGTTAGATTTTTATTTAGATATTAATCATTATCAGGAAATAGATAACATTCTTTCAGTGGTTAAACAGTTATCAAAACCAATATTTGCATTTGAAAATACTAGCCATGATGCGAATAATCGAAGTCATATATTTTCTTCGGCAGAGCCGGAGAAAATGGTAGAGTCTATTAGACAATTCTTAGGAGAATAGTTGAATTGCTTATGAATGAATTAATTAGTATCATAGTTCCAATTTATAATGTTGAAAATTATTTGAGACAGTGTTTAGATAGTATTCAGAATCAGACTTATCAAAATTTTGAGTGTTTATTAATCAATGACGGTTCTCCAGATAATTCTGCTGATATTTGTAGAGAGTATCTTGAGAAGGATTCTCGGTTCAAATATTTTGAGAAAGAAAATGGTGGAGTATCATCAGCTAGAAATTTAGGTATTGAATGTTCGGGGGGGGACGTACATTACTTTTATTGATGCAGATGATTGGGTGGATTCTGACTATTTAGAAGTCCTTTACAATGCGCTTATAGATGAGAATGCAGACATATCAGTATCTACTTATAAAAGGTTTCATATGGCGGATAATTGCTGGTATATTCATTCTTTTCAGAGGGGATATGAAAAAAGAGTATTTACAAATCAAGAATTAATTGATGAATTTATAGATTTAGATACATTTGATTATTCCTATCGTTATGTATGTGGCAAATTAGTTCGCAAATGTCTGTTAGATAAGATCGCTTTTAACGAAATGACAACCCTTGGTGAAGATATGGAATTTTGGCTAAAATTATATCTTATTTCTAACAAAGTTGTGTTCGTTAATAGAGATAGCTATATATATCGTTTAGATAATGTTGACAGACATTTTGGGTTAGAAAAAATTCGTAGTGATATTCAACAGCGATTGAATTTTATCGCATTTCTTGCAGTTAGAGGTGTAAATGTATCAAAATATGTAAAAACTTGTTTATCTTTAATTACAAGTCAAGTTGCGAGACTAAAGGAGTCGCCTGAATATGATACATCTGAAACAATAAGGTGGCTTCATGAGGTTATGTTTTTACTAGAGGAGAAAAGCGAATCATAAAATGTTGGAAAATGAATTAATCAGCATTGTAATTCCAATTTACAATGTAGAAAATTATTTGAGACAATGCTTGGATAGTATTGTTGCTCAAACATATCAAAATTTCGAGTGTTTATTAATCAATGATGGTTCACCTGATCATTCAGCGGATATTTGCAGAGAATATGTTTCTAAAGATTCTCGTTTTCGTTATTTTGAAAAGGAAAATGGTGGGGTGTCCTCTGCAAGAAATCTGGGAATTGAGCATTCTAAAGGAGAGTATATTACTTTTATTGATTCGGATGATTGGGTAGATTCTGATTATTTAGAAGTTTTATATACGACTCTTTTAGAAGAAGGAGCAGATATAGCTGTCTCGACATATAAAAAATTCAATATAAAAGATAATTGTTTCTACTTTCATATTTTTCAAAGAGGATATGATAAAAAGACATTTACAGGTCAAGAATTGATTGATAATTTGCAAGCATTGTCTTCTTTTGATCATTCTTATAGCTCTACCTGGGGGAAATTGGTTAAGAGTGTAAGAGTGGAAACTATTCGTTTCAATGAAGAAACAACTTTAGGAGAAGATATGGAATTTTGGTATAAATTATATCTAATTTCTGATAAAATTGTATATGTAAACAAAGATAATTACATTTATCGAACTAGTAGTGATGAATACAAACATTTTGAATTAGAAAAAATTAGGAGTGATATTCAACAACGATTGAATTTTATTGCATTTCTAACTGCTAGAAAGTTAGAAGTTAGTTCGTATGTAGATGACTGTATTGTGTATCTTCGCTATTTAGTTGACAAGATAAAATTCGAGGAATTGGAATTTACTCAAACTGCAAGATGGTTGCAAGAGGTACTATTTCTATTAGAAGGATAATATATTAGTCTGTAGGTCAAGAAAAAGTTTTTGTAGATGTTGAGAGGATTGTTTGAAATCACGAACTAGGAAAAAAGATATGATAGAAAGTGGAGAGAAATGAAGCTACATATTACCAATCTGTATGGGATGGCTCGAGAAAGTACAGCAACCATTGCTCAAAATGCTGTTCAAAAGATAGCTAGTCAACTAGGATTTAGAGAGTTAGGGATTTATTTTTACCATGCATCAGCTGAAACTGTAGAAGAGAGAAGTAGAAGATTAGACGGGATTCTAGCAAGTGTTTCAATGGGAGATGTAGTGGTTTTTCAAACACCTACTTGGAATGGTCTAGAGTTTGAAAGAGAATTTTTAAGTAAGTTGAAACTTCTCAATGTGAAAATCATAGTATTTGTTCATGATGTGATTCCTCTGATGTTTAAAGCAAATGAATTTCTGATGCAGGATTATATCAATCTTTACAACATGGCAGATAGCATCATCTTACCATCAGAAGCTATGAAAGAGAAACTACTTCAACAAGGATTGAATGTTAAAAAAATCATTTTTCAAAGAATGTGGGATCATCCTCATGATTTGGACTTACATGAACCTATATTTAAAAAAGAAATTTATTTTGCAGGAAATTTAAGTCGTTTCCCAGAATTAAAAACTTGGGAAGGTACAATTCCGCTAACAGTATTTACAAATGAAGAACCCTTTCCTTTATCGAATCAAGTTTATATTGCGGGTTGGAAGACGGATGAAGAAATGCTTTTAGAATTATCGAAGGGCGGATTTGGACTTGTTTGGACTACATATCAAAATGAAGAACAAAATGTAGATTACTACAGTATGAATGTTTCTTATAAATTGAGTACTTATTTAGCGGCAGGTATCCCTGTCATTATTCCTACTACCTTGTCTAACTCGGACTTTATAGTAGAGCAAGGATTGGGATTTGTAGTTGATAACTTAAAAGAAGCGAACCTTTTGGTGGAACAATTATCAGAGGAAGCCTATCTTCAAATGTGTAGTAGAGTGCGTTATTTTTCCTTTTTACTAAGTCAAGGTTTTTTTGCAAAACAGTTCTTATTGCAAGCAGTTTTTGAAATAGGGATAAAAAAAAATCATGCACTACGAGGCTTGCAACTCCTTACAGTTACCAATAGTCAGGATTTAGAACAGATTGAATATCTGGTAGAACATCTTCCTGAATGTGATTTTAGTATTGTGGCAAGAACTGTGATGGGGCCGCGTTTAACCGATTTAGCTGAGAAAGAAAATGTCTATCTATATCCTGCTTCGGATTCAGAACAAATTGAGAAAATACTGGATAAAGCTGATCTATATTTGGATATTAACTATGGTGGGGAAGTAGATGGTATATTTAATGGCTTATTAGAAAAAAATATTCCTTGTTTTGCTTTTTATAAAACACAAAATGGAGAAAGAGGGCAATATCTCTTTTCTATCAAAAATGTTGATGCTATGGTAACTGCAATAAGGAATTATGCAGAAACAAAACAATTGCCCAATAAACCATTTGATTTTGAGGTGCAGACCATAGATGAAACGCTTGATTATATTCTGGAGCATCAATCTTCAATCGCTCGATTTGGTGATGGCGAGGCTGCAATCATGCTAGGTCAATCTATTAATTATCAGAAATATGACCCTAAACTTGCAGAAGAATTGAAATTTATTTTTAATCAAGAAAGTAGTCCTACATTAATTATTGGTTTACAAGAAGGATTGAAAAATCGTTTCTCTTTTGTTCCAGATGCTCTAGCTTTTTGGAGACAATATCTAGAGGATTATGAGGAATTTTATCTAGATTATTGTAAAAATACTTGGTACGGCTCAACTTTTATTTCCAGGCCTTATATTGATTTTTTAGATAAATCAAAAGCAAAATCTCAGTTTGAAAAGTTGAAAAAACTATGGGAAGGAAGAGATATCCTTATCGTAGAAGGATATACTTCTAGATCTGGGGTAGGAAATGATTTATTTGATGGCGCCAAGAGTATCAAGCGAATTATTTGCCCATCTCGCCATGCTTATGATAAGAAAAATGAGATAATGGAAGCAATAATAAACCATGCTGATGGACGTTTGGTTTTGTTAATGCTTGGTCCTACAGCTAAGGTTTTAGCCTATCAACTTGCTATCAAGGGTATGCAGGCCATTGATATCGGACATGTCGATTCTGAGTATGAGTGGATGCAGATGGGAGCTGAAAATAAGGTTTTATTACACAATAAACATACTGCAGAATTTAATCTAGATACAGAAATAGAATTAGCAGATGATGAAGCATATTTGAGTCAAGTTGTTGTAGACTTGAGTGCAGAATAGTATTAATCATGGAATTTCGGAGGAGAAATGACATCAGATAGAATTGCAATCGTTTTGATTGCTGATCAAGCTTACACAGAACAATTGACTGTGACCATGAAATCTATCATGTATCATAATAAATCCGTTGATTTTTATATTATTAATCAAGGAATTATGACAGACTGGTTTAGAAAAGTTAGACGTGTCGCAAAAATTTTAGGAGGAGCTGTCTACAGTATTCCGTTTGATACGGAAAAAATATCTTGTAAATTAGGAATTTCAAACCATAGCAGTCTAATTGCTTATGTCAAATATTTTATAGCAGATTTAGTGGATAGAGAGAAGGTTCTCTATATCGATAGTGATACTGTCATAAATGGTGATTTAAAGTCTATTTTTTCAATAGATTTAAGTGGGTTTCCAGTTGCTGCTGTAAGAGATATAGATGGAGGTTATAATACTGGTGTTTTGCTTATAGATATTGCTAAATGGAGAGAATTAAGCATTTCGGAACAATGTCTAGAGATTTGTTCAAATAAGAAAAATGAACAATTAGAGTTAGAAGATTTTAAGAATTCTCAGTCGATTTTTAATCAGTTATTTCAAGATAATTGTTTAGAATTAGCTAAGCGTTACAATGTTCAAGTAGGGTATGATTTGGTTGCTTTTTATAATAATTGGCAGGAACATTTTAATCTAGAATATAATCCGCTTGTTATTCATTATACAACGAATAGAAAGCCGTGGAATAGTTCTGTCTCCTATAGATTTCGTGAAAAATGGTGGGATTTCTATCATCTTGATTTTCAACAGTTGCTAGCCCATCATCTTGATGATTTTAGTTTTGTAAAGGATAAGAAACAAGGTCTCGATTTCTTTACTTTTACAACAACAGAGAGCTTTGAAGGCATTGAACATTTAGCAACAACATTTCCAGAACATCGCTTTCATATAGCAGCTTATACTGCTGTAGGTCCATATTTAAATTCATTGGGACAGTTTGATAATATTTATCTGCACCCAGAGTGCACCACAGCTACCTTGGAGGAACTATTTAAGGGTATAGATGCTTATTTGAATATTAATTATGGGGACGTAGATGAAACCATTTTAAGAAGCATGGAAGAGCTGAATAAACCTATTTTTTCATTCTATGCTACGCATAAGGGAAAGGTGCCTCAGTATTTATTTCTGAGAAAAGAAATTGAAAAGCTGGAGGATGCGATTCGCCTATTTTCTGAAATTGGGGCAGAGAGATTTAATCAGGCTTTTGAACAGGAAGAATTGTTTGATATTACAGTCATGTCTATAGATGAGACCTTGGATGAGCTTATAGCAACAGATAAATCTTTGGTTCGATTTGGAGATGGTGAGTTTAGTCTGATAAACGGAAATAGTATTGCATATCAGGAGTATAGCGAAGAATTAGCTCAAGAAATGAGAGAAATTTTGATAAATGCAGATAAGGAAGATAATGTACTTGTGTGTTTACCAGAAATTTTTGAAATTTTTAAGGGAAATTTTCTCCAAAATAAAGATTCAGAAAATTTTTGGAAAAATGAGTTAGATTATCATGGAAGGTTTTTCAAAGAGATTTGTCAGGCTAAGAAATATGGGTCAACCTGGATTTCAAGATTTTATATTGATAACAAAGATAAGAGTCAAGCTACTACCCAATTTGAAAAAATCAAGGCCTTATTTGCAGATGAGGATATACTTATTGTAGAGGGAGCGACTACACGAGCAGGAGTTGGTAATGATTTATTTAACAATGTTCGCTCTATAAAACGCATTATTTGTCCTTCCCACCATGCTTTTTCAAAGGTGGATGTTATTCAACAAACCGTTTTAAATCACGCGGCGGGACGACTAATTTTACTGATGCTTGGTCCAACAGCCAAAATATTGGCTTATCGGTTATCTAGATTAGGGTATCGTGCCTTAGACTTTGGCCATATTGATTCTGAATATGAGTGGATGCAAATGGGAGCAGAGACAAAGGTACAGTTAAAACATAAGCATACAGCAGAATTTAATTTTGACCAAGGGATTGAATTTATAGAGGATGAAAATTATAACAATCAAATTGTTGCAGACTTGACTAAGTAGAGAGGTATAAATATATGGATGTTCCATTGATTTCGGTTATTATTCCTGTGTATAATGTAGAGGAATACATTGAACATTGTATTAAAAATATTTTGCTACAGACATATACGAATATAGAGGTTATCATTGTCAACGATGGTAGTCTTGATGATAGTATCACTATTGCAAAGAAATTGACAGAAGGTGACTCTCGTTTTATCTTTCTTGATAAGGAAAATGGTGGACAGTCGGATGCTCGAAATGCAGGATTAGATATTGCGACGGGTGATTATATCTTTTTCTGTGATCCAGATGACTTTATGTTTGAGAAGAGTATTGAAAATCTGTATTATGCAAGTCAACTAACTGAAGCAGATATTGTCGTAGGATCATTTTGTCGTTTTGAAGAAGGTATGTTTTATTTTTATCCAAAACCAAAAGAAGACGAACTACTGTTTCCGCTCAGTGCGAGAGATGCTATACAAGGTATGGATAGCATGGAGGATTATACCCTCCTCCGCTATTCTGCAGTTTGGGGAAAATTATTCAAAAAGCATTTATTTGATGAAATTCGCTTTCCTAAGGGGAAATATGCAGAAGACCAGTTCATTATGTGGAAACTCTATCTAGCAAGTGAAAAGATGACTCGGTATGATTCAGATATTTATGCCTACAGAATCAATTTTAAAGGACTGACTCAGAACTATAACTTATCTCATTTAGATTTTATAGATGCGATTGAAGAACGTATTGAAACCTTGCTAGAGATGCCTGAGTTAGAATATCCGATGGAATTAGCCTTTAATCAGTATAAATTTGCTTTAAAGAGAAATTTATCCATGTTAGAGGGAACAGAATTTGTCCAAGAAGAAGCAATGGTGCGCGAAAAATTGGAACATGCTGAGAATGGGGACTACCTATTTTTAGAAAATAAAAGAGAGTGAGTGATGGAAAATCAATTAATCAGTGTTATCGTGCCGGTTTACAATGTCGAAGAGTATCTCAAACAATGCTTAGATAGCATTCTAGAGCAGACCTTTAGCAATTATGAAGTTATTCTTGTAAATGATGGTTCGACAGATAGCTCAGGCCTAATTTGTCAAGAATACGCCGAAAAAGATGCACGTATTCGTTATTTTGAAAAAGAAAATGGAGGTCTTTCGGATGCTCGAAATTATGGAATTGAACAGGCGCAAGGAGAATATCTTACCTTTGTTGATTCAGATGATTTTTTAGACACAGCACATCTGACTATTCTTTATAATGCATTAGTAAACAATGATGCAGACATCTCTATCGCAAACTATGCTAATTATCAAACCTCCACTGCGACTTTCTATCTTCATACATTCGGAGAATATTATGAAAAAACTTATACTTCAGAAGAATTGATTGATGATTTATCATTTCTTGAAAGAAATGATTTATCTTTTTCTACCATCTGGGGTAGCTTATATAAGAAAAGTGTATTTTCATTTTTACGCTTTCCCAAAGGTGTGATAGGTGAGGATGTTGCATTGATCTATAAAATATATACTCAAGTAGATAAGATTGTATATGTTCATAAAGATACTTATATTTATAGAGAAAATGACTCTGGAATATCAAAGAGCAAAATATATCCCCTTGTCACAGCACAGTTAAATCATGTAGCAGAGCGCTTAGCTCTTTTAGCTATTATGGGATATGATGTGACGAAGCATTTTGATCGCTATAGAACATTTTTAGAAATTACTGAATACAATATGAGAATGGTATGGGGTATGGAAGATACAGAAACATATCGTCATATTAAGGAAAATTTACAACTTATCTCTTCTAACAAGAGTTAAGGAAGCAAAGGAAGTGTAATGTTAGAAACAATCAGCATCATTATTCCTATTTATAATGTGGAATCCTATCTCAGAAAATGCTTAGATAGTATAATTGAACAATCTTTTCCTTATTTTGAATTGCTTTTAATAAATGATGGCTCTACTGATGCTTCAACTCAGATTTGTCAAGAGTATGTGGAAAAAGATGACAGAATCCGTTATTTTGAAAAAGAAAACGGTGGAGTTTCTTCAGCTCGTAATTTTGGAATCAAACATTCGAGGGGTGAGTACATTACATTTATTGATTCGGATGATTGGATTGAACCAAATTATTTAGAGATTTTATACAAAACAATAAAAGAGCAAGAGGCGGATATCGTGGTTACAAATTATTACACGTTTCGTGAAGAGGATGCAATGTTTTTATTTCATGTCGCTGAAACAAATGAACCTCTTGTATTTCAACCCAATGATTCCTTTTTTAACTATATGTTTTCAACCTTTGGTACAGATATAGCTTGGGGGAGCTCTTGGAGTAAATTATTTAAAAAATCTCTGTTTGACCGCCTTTGTTTTTCCGAAGACATATCTTGGGCAGAAGATTTTGATTTAATGTATAAATTATTTTTGATTTCTGAACGTATTATCTATCTTCATAAAGCCCCATATTGTTATCGTGACCGTGGAGATAGTGCTTCTAAAGCACCAGGGGAGGAACCTATTTGTCAAAGTTTAGAAGTTTCAGAAGGTCGTTTACTTACCCTTGCTTTGGCAGGAATTGATTTGACGGAAGCTAGAAAGCATCACATTGGGTTATTACAGTGGATGAAGTATAATATGGGAACAGTATGGGATATGTCTGATACGGTCACCTTTAAAAAAATAGAGCAGCAATTATGGCTACTAGATTTAAAAAATAGAGGTAAGAGTACCTAGACAGTCTTTATAGTTTTATATAGAAATAGTAAGGAAAGTGAGAAATATATTGAAAACAGAAACAATATCAATCATTGTACCCATCTATAATGCAGAGAATTATCTGAAATCGTGTTTGGATAGTGTACTTTCACAAACCTTTAAGGATTTTGAAGTTTTAATGGTCAATGATGGCTCTATAGATAATTCAGCAACCATCTGTCAAGATTACGCAGAACGTGACAGCCGTTTCCGATATTTTGAAAAGGTAAATGGAGGCTTATCTGATGCTCGAAACTATGGACTAGATAGGGCAAAGGGAGCTTATATCACCTTTCTAGATGCAGATGATTTTCTTTTTGAAACCTACCTAGAAAAATTATATCAAGCGAGTCGTCTAAGTGATTCTGATATACTAATTGGAGGTTATTGTCGCTTTGATGGCTCTGATTTCTATTTTTATAATGATCATTTTAAGAGTGAATCCTTAATTTCTTTCACATCAGCGCAAGCGATTCAAGTATTAGATTCTATGCTGGATGTTCCTTTTTTGACTTTTTCTACTGCTTGGGGAAAGCTGTTTAAACGAGGTTTGTTCGATGAGCTCCGTTTTCCATATGGAAAATATGCTGAGGACCAATTTTTAATTTGGAAACTCTATATGAGAGCTGACAACATTCATGTTTTTAACAATGCGTCTTATGTTTATCGAATGAATCCTTCAGGATTATCTAGCGTTTTTTCTCTCAAACATTTAGATTATATTGACGCGATTGAAGAACGGATAAGAGCAACAAAGGATTTAGCAGGGATCAATATTCAACATTCCTTTAACATGTATGACTATGTCTTACAGAGAATGTTAGGACAGTTGGAAGCACATCAATTTTTAGATGAAGCAGAGCAAGTACGTGAAAAATTGGAATTAGCAGAACGAACGGAATATCCCTTTTTGCTAGAAAATAAAAATGATTTAATTAGTATTATCGTCCCTATTTATAATGTTGAAAAGTATCTTCGAATGTGTTTAGATAGTATTGAAAATCAAACTTATTCAAATATAGAAGTTCTATTGATAGATGATGGTTCGACAGATGACTCGTGTAAGATTTGTCAGGAATATGTTTCTAGAGACAGCCGTTTCCGATATATTAAAAAGGAAAATGGTGGAGCTTCTGATGCGAGAAATTTTGGAATAGCTAGAGCAAAGGGAGAGTATTTATCTTTTGTTGACTCAGATGATTGGCTTTCCCTCACTTATGTGGAAGACCTATATCAGACTTCAATTCGGACACATTCAGATACTGTAGTGTCACATTATACTATCTATAGTGAGAAAGATAGACACTATCATGTGCATATATGGGATGATTATTATGAGAAAACATATACTGGTGAAGAGCTGGTATTGAGTCTACCATCATTAGAACTAAATGGATATGTATATATAACTAGTTGGGGAATTTTGTTTAAGAAGGAATTGTTTAATCATATTAGATTTCCTAAAGGAAAATCAATAGAAGATTCTTGGACAAATTATAAATTATTTTTTCAATCAAATCTTGTTACATATATTCACAAAGAAATTTACTATCATAGGGAAGGCATAGAGAGTGTTGGAAGTAGTGTCAATGAAAAACTGCTAACCGATGTTTTAGAATGCTTGTTAGAAAGATTAGCAATTTATACTATAAAGGGCTGGAATTATGCGGAGGAAAAGGATAATGTTTTAGGGTGTTTGAGATGGAGATATGAACAGGCTAAAGAAGAAGGATTACAGGATACAGAAATTTTTAGGAGATATACAGAAATATTAGACCTTATAGATAATAATTAAAAATCAAGGGTGTTCAATGAGCTAATAGTGAATAAAAAAACAATCTATTTTATTCATTAACGTAGTATTCTTTCATTAGTACCTTAGGGAGTTATAAGCAGATTTTTTCTGCTTTTTTTGTTATAATAGCAATAGTATTTCTGTAAAAATATATTCTTTATATATGCTATTAGAACAGAGTTCTTCATCGATTTGAGAACATTTTCTATGTAAAAGATGCATGGCTTTTTTGATTATCATAAACTGTTATTTTTTAATACTGAAATAAACAAGATAAAAATGTTAAATAGTATTTTTAAAAGTATCAGAATATAAAATGAATTTTACAAAAACAAAGAATTAGGAGATTGAGAGGATAAGTTTTGAAAAACTTTTTTTCGTCTGTTGTATTAAAAAAAGGATTTATGACGATTTTTTTTATTCTTATTTATATTGTAGGAAGCAGACTAACATTACCTTTTGTTGACCTAAATAGTAAAGATTTTTTAGGAGGTTCAACAGCCTATCTAGCCTTCTCAGCCGCCCTTACAGGTGGGAACCTAAGAAGTTTATCGCTTTTTTCTATAGGATTATCACCTTGGATGTCCGCGATGATTTTATGGCAGATGTTTTCTTTTTCGAAAAAGTTAGGCTTGAATTCTACAGCGATTGAAATTCAAGATCGTCGAAAAATGTATCTGACCTTGCTGATTGCTGTTATTCAATCTTTGGCAATTTCTCTAAGTTTACCGATACAAGCATCCTATTCTTCGGTCTTGGTTATACTTATAAATACCTTATTACTAATAGCGGGGACCTTTTTTCTGGTGTGGTTGTCAGATTTGAATGCCAGTATGGGGGTAGGGGGATCCATTGTCATTCTCTTATCTAGTATTATCATCAATATTCCCCAGGATGTTATTGAAACTTTTAAACTGGTTCATATCCCAACAGGGATTGTTGTCTTGCTTATTTTTATGACCGTTATATTTTCTTACTTGCTTTCCATTATGTATCGTGCGCGTTATCTAGTGCCAGTCAATAAGATAGGACTTCACAATCGTTTTAAACGCTATTCTTATCTCGAAATCATGTTGAATCCTGCAGGTGGAATGCCTTATATGTATGTGATGAGTTTTCTTAGTGTACCAACTTATCTATTCATCTTATTAGGCTTTCTTTTCCCCGACGCTTCAGGACTGACGAGATTATCTAAGGAATTTATGATTGGAAAACCTTTGTGGGTCTATGTTTATATTTCGGTCTTATTTTTATTTAGTATCATTTTTGCATTTGTGACAATGAATGGTGAAGAGATTGCAGATCGCATGAAAAAATCTGGAGAATACATTTATGGAATTTATCCAGGCGAGGACACTAGTCGATTTATTAATCGATTGGTCCTTCGTTTCTCAGTCATAGGTGGTCTCTTTAATGTGATTATGGCAGGTGGTCCCATGCTTTTTGTTTTGTATGATGAAAAGTTATTACGATTGGCAATGATTCCAGGCTTGTTCTTGATGTTTGGGGGCATGATTTTTACGATTAGAGACGAGTTCAAGGCTTTAAGGTTAAATGAAACCTATAAACCCTTGATTTAGGAGACTTTTATGTATTATTTTATTCCAGCTTGGTATGGTTCAGAAAGAACATGGCATGCAACTATCACTCCATGGTACTTTTCTCATTTTCGTCTAGAGTTTGATGATACCTTTCATCAGATTCGACTCCTGCAAAGGCAAGATATAGATTCTCGACTATTAGTATTAGCTTACCAGCCTCATCTACGTTATTTTTTACATAGACATGGGGTGTTAGAAACGGATACTTATTCCGTTTTTGATGTTATGCAAGATTTTCATAATCCCCATACCCAAGTTTTAAGCATTCGAGATATTGAGTGGGATAATGACTGTGAATTTATTTATAGTCCCTTTACGATTATCGTTCAAAAAAATGGGAAGAAATTTGCTAAGGTTGAACATGGGGTTGAAGGTTTCATCAGTGATATACAGTATTTTGAACCGAATGGTCAAATACATATGCACTATATCATGGATGATCGTGGATTTGTATCGAGCGTTATCTTTTTTGAAGATGGGCAAGCGGCCTATCAAGAATATTTGAATCCCAAGGGAGTGTGGCAATTTAGAGAGCGTTTAAAAGAAGGCGGGCGGGTAGAAGTCAATCCAATTTTTGGTTATCGCTTTAAAGCGCTCATCTATCAAGACATGGGAGATTTGGTGACAGAATTTTTTGAGAATTATCTGCAAAAATATGTGAAGGATCAGGATATTTTTATGCTTCCTTCTCATCCTCACCATGACCAGCTAGTATTAGACCGTTTACCTAGTGCCAATCCTAAACTGTTGAGTCTTTTCATTGGGCGTAATCCTCAAGACACCTTTAGAGATTTAGATTCAACTTTTGAAAAATCAGATTTGATTTTGGTGGATAGAGAGGATAGTTTACGATTGTTGCAGGAGTTGTATCCTGAACGAATGCATCAATTTTATCATTTATCATCATTTGACACCCGATTACGATTGGGGAGAAGTCAAACTAAGAAAGAATCCATCATATATTATCAACTGGATTTTGAGCAGGGAATTGATAATCAAGCTCTACTTCAAGTCTTGGCCTTTGTCGCTGAAAATAAAGATACTGAGGTGATTTTTGGAGCCTTTGCTGCTAGTCAGGAGCAAATGAATGAGGTTGAAAGGATTGTTGAGTCTTTCATCCAAGAAAACATTCAATTCGAAAGTCTGGGAAAGGCACTTGATTATGGTGATGCAGAAAATCCTCTGGAAGAAAATCAACACCAGGACTTACGCATACAGTTTGTCAATTTGAATGATGAGTTAGATTTGATAAAAACACTAGAATTTGTCCGTTTGATTGTGGATTTAAATAGACAGCCTCATCTCTACACACAGATAGCTGGTATTAGTGCAGGAATTCCTCAAATCAATCTAGTTGAAACCGTCTATGTTGAACATTTAAAAAATGGTTATTTGCTGACAGATGTGACAGAATTTTCTAAGGCTGCACATTATTATACAGATAGGTTGAAAGAGTGGAATGAGTCCTTGATTTATTCGATTGATAAGATTAAGGAGCACACAGGACAACAATTTCTTGAAAAATTAGAGAAATGGATAGAGGGGGCTCGACATGTCAAAAGGTCTTAAAATTTTACAAATAGGACTTGATAACTGGTCTCATCAATATGAAATCCCAGAAAATATGGACTGGTATTTTGTTTGCCCTCGGTCTTCTAAGGCATTGCGCAAGATGATCGAGATAGATACTATCAGTCGTTTTCAAGCTGTTTTGATTGAAGATGGGAACTCTTTAACAGATGTCCTTGAGTTTACCAATTTTTTCGAACCTCATGGTCTTTTTTATAATCAGGATTTTAAGACGACAGATCCCCTTCTTTTAGATATATTAAAAAAACAATGTGCACAGCCCGTAGATTTTTCGGATCCGCAGGCTTTATTGCAGGACCTATCCACTTCTCTTTTTAGTGGGGGATATGGGGATAAATTATTTCCGTCAAATATTCAAATTCATTCTTCTTTTGAAGGCTCTATATCTTATCAAGGATTGGAGCATGTAATGATAGAAGGTGATTTTGGAACGAACTTTCATCAATTGGCCTGTTGGTCTCATAATTTTATGGTTTATAAAAATTTGCCTATAGAATTATGGCTAGAGTATGAAAAACAGGGGAATTGTGAGTTTAGGTTTATAGTCCGAAAGATAATTGAAGGGAATATAGACCATTTTTTTGAAGAAGAAGTTTATACTGAAGCAGATTTGGAAAAAGCTATCGTTATAGATAGTATAGATACTAATTTTTTGATATTTTTATCTGTTGAAGCAAGAGGTCGTGGAACTATCAAACTAGGTAATCTTCACCAACGTTGGAGTCGAAAACAATTTGGTAAGTTTGTGCTTGGTGGGAATATCTTACATGATTCCAAACGTGATGAAATAAACTATTTCTTCCATCCAGGTGATTTTAAGCCTCCTTTAGCTGTCTATTTTTCAGGTTATCGACCTGCAGAAGGATTCGAGGGCTACTTTATGATGAAAACCCTAGGATGTCCCTTCATTTTATTTTCTGATCCACGTTTAGAAGGGGGAGCTTTTTATCTAGGAACAGATGAGCTAGAGGGAAAGGTCAAAGAGACGATTGCTCACTATCTTGATTATTTAGGCTTTGATCGAAAGGATTTGATTTTATCAGGTCTTTCTATGGGAACGTTTCCGGCTCTCTATTATGGTGCTTCTTTTGAACCTCATGCCATCATAGTCGGTAAGCCCTTGGCTAATTTAGGAACCATAGCTAGCCGTGGACGTTTGGACGCACCGGGTGTCTCTAACTTGGCTTTTGATTGTTTAATTCACCATACAGGTGGGAGAAGTTCGCAAGATATGACGGAGTTGGATCAGCGTTTTTGGAAAATATTTAAACAAGCAAATTTTTCAAAGACAACCTTTGGTTTGTCCTATATGAAAGATGAAGAAATGGATCCTCAGGCTTATGAGAATCTAGTTACTTATTTATGTAATACAGGTGCCAAGATTTTATCTAAAGGAACTGCTGGACGACACAATGATGATACAGATACCAATATTGCTTGGTTTCTTCACTTTTATCGAATGGTACTAGCAAGTGATTTTGGAAGGGAGAAAGAATGATTATTACACAGAGACAGTCTATTCATTGGGGAGAAGTTGGCGGGACTTATATGTACGGGTCAACTGTATCTTATTACCCTGACAAAAGTGTCCGTCTGTATAATCCTCTATTGCCATCTGGTGAAATTCTCAAGACTTGGTTTTCTAGTGTCAATTACCAGGCTGCACGGACTCAGCCCCAGCTTCCCTTACTAAAAAGAAATCAGGAGTATCAACTATCACTAGTTTTTGATTGTCAGCCTGAAAATGGAGTTTATACCAAGATAACTTTTTTTGACCGCTATGGTGATATTTTAGAAGAAAAGGTAGAAAAAGTGAAAGATTTCATATTTACTTATCCAGAAGATAGTTATACTTATCAAGTTTCTCTTTTAAGTGCTGGTTTTGAATCCATAACTTTTTATCATTTTTCTATCAAGGAGATCAGAAGTGTTTAGACGTTTAGGTCAAGATTTCCAGCTTAGGAAAGTGAAAAAGATTTTAAAGAGGATTAATAGCTTAAAAGACAAGATGTCCTCTCTTTCGGATCAAGAATTAGTCGCTAAAACAGTGGAGTTTCGTCAGCGTCTTTCCAAAGGAGAAAGTCTAGATGACCTTTTAGTAGAAGCTTTTGCTGTGGTGCGTGAAGCGGACAAACGGATTTTAGGGATGTTCCCCTATGATGTTCAGGTCATGGGAGCTATTATCATGCACTACGGAAATGTTGCTGAGATGAACACTGGTGAAGGGAAAACCCTAACAGCCACCATGCCGGTCTATTTGAACGCTCTTTCAGGAGAAGGTGTGATGGTTGTTACGCCAAATGAGTATTTATCAAAACGTGATGCAGAGGAAATGGGACAAGTTTATCGTTTCCTAGGCTTGACCATTGGGGTACCATTTACAGGGGATCCAAAGAAGGAAATGAAAGCTAAAGAAAAGAAGCTTATTTATGCTTCGGATATCATTTACACAACCAATAGTAATTTAGGTTTTGATTACCTAAATGATAATCTGGCTTCGAATGAAGAAGGTAAGTTTTTGCGACCTTTTAACTATGTCATCATTGATGAAATTGATGATATCTTGCTTGATAGTGCACAAACTCCTTTGATTATTGCGGGTTCTCCCCGTGTTCAGTCTAATTACTATGGGATCATTGATACACTGGTGACAACGCTGGTCGAGGGAGAAGATTATATTTTCAAAGAGGAGAAGGAGGAGGTCTGGCTTACTACTAAGGGGGCCAAGTCTGCTGAAAGTTTCCTAGGAATTGACAACTTATATAAGGAAGAACATGCGTCCTTTGCTCGTCATTTAGTTTATGCGATTCGAGCCCATAAACTTTATACTAAAGACAAGGACTATATCATTCGTGGAAATGAGATGGTATTGGTGGATAAGGGGACTGGCCGTTTAATGGAAATGACCAAACTACAGGGAGGTCTTCATCAGGCCATTGAAGCCAAAGAACATGTGAAGTTGTCTCCTGAAACGAGAGCCATGGCTTCCATCACCTATCAGAGTCTCTTTAAGATGTTTAAAAAAGTATCTGGGATGACGGGGACAGGAAAGGTAGCAGAAAAAGAATTTCTTGAGACTTATAATATGGCCGTTATTCGGATTCCAACCAATCGTCCTAGACAACGGATTGATTATCCCGATAATCTCTATGTGACTTTACCAGAGAAAGTTTATGCGTCTTTGGAATACATCAAAGAGTATCATGCTAAGGGGAATCCCTTACTGGTTTTTGTAGGTTCAGTAGAAATGTCTCAGCTTTATTCATCGCTCTTGCTTCGTGAGGGAATAGCTCATAATGTCCTCAATGCTAATAATGCTGCGCGTGAGGCCCAAATTATCGCAGAATCAGGCCAGATGGGGGCCGTAACAGTTGCAACATCTATGGCAGGACGCGGTACCGATATCAAACTTGGTAAGGGAGTCGCTGAACTTGGTGGCTTGATTGTCATTGGAACAGAGCGGATGGAAAGTCAGCGGATCGACCTTCAAATCCGTGGCCGCTCTGGTCGTCAAGGAGATCCAGGTATGAGTAAGTTTTTTGTATCACTGGAAGATGATGTTATCAAGAAATTTGCTCCATCTTGGGTTCATAAGAAGTATAAAGATTATCAAGTTCAAGATATGACGCAACCAGAAATTCTCAAAGGTCGTAAGTATCGTAACCTGGTCGAAAGGGCTCAGCATGCCAGTGATAGTGCTGGACGTTCGGCACGCCGTCAGACTCTAGAATATGCTGAGAGTATGAATATTCAACGGGATATGATTTACAAGGAACGCAATCGTCTAATAGATGGTTCTCGTGACTTAGAAGATGTAGTTTTGGATATCATCGAGAGATATACAGAAGCGGTAGCGGCTGAACACTATGCCAGTCGTGAATTACTGTTTCACTTTATTGTTACCAATATCAGTTTCCATGTAAAGGAGATTCCAGATAATCTAGACCTATCTAATCAGAAACAAGTCCGCAACTTTATTCAACAAGTTGTGAATAGAGAACTCTCTGAAAAGAAGGAATTACTGGAGAAACACGACTTGTATGAACAGTTTTTACGACTCTCCATGCTCAAGGCTATTGATGACAACTGGGTAGAGCAGGTAGACTATCTACAACAGTTATCTATGGCTATAGGTGGTCAGTCTGCTAGTCAGAAAAACCCGATTGTAGAGTATTATCAAGAAGCCTACGCGGGATTTGAAGCTATGAAAGAACAAATCCGTGCGGATATGGTTCGTAATCTCCTGATGGGCTTGGTTGAAGTCACTTCTAAGGGTGAGATTATGACTCATTTTCCATAAGAGGAGAAAATATGACAATTTATAATATAAATTTAGGACTTGGATGGGCTAGTAGCGGTGTTGAATACGCCCAAGCATACCGTGCTGGTGTTTTTCGGAAATTAAATCTGTCCTCTAAGTTTATCTTTACAGATATGATTTTAGCGGATAACATTCAGCACTTAACAGCCAATATTGGTTTTGATGATGAGCAAGTTATCTGGCTTTATAATTACTTTACAGATATCAAGCTTGCACCGACTAGCGTGACGGTTGAGGATGTTTTGTCTAAGTTTGACGGTGTTGAAAGTCGTAGAGAAAAGAATGGCAAGGTTTTGCGTGTCTTCTTTTCTGACCAAGATAAGTTTGTTACCTGTTATTTGGTTGATGAGGACAAGGACTTGGTCCAGTATGTAGAGTATGTTTTTAAAGGAAATTTGATTCGAAAGGATTACTTTTCTTATACGCGTTATTGTAGCGAATATTTTGCTCCCAAGGACAATGTTGCGGTCCTATACCAACGAACTTTTTACAATGAAGATGGGACTCCAGCCTATGATATCTTGATGAATCAAGGGAAGGAAGAAATTTATCGTTTTAAGGATAAGATTTTCTATGGGAAACCAGCTTTCATGCGTGCTTTTATGAAATCCTTGAATTTGAACAAGTCTGATTTGGTCATTCTGGATAGAGAGACAGGTATTGGACAGGTTGTGTTTGAGGAAGCACAGACAGCACATCTAGCGGTAGTTGTTCATGCGGAGCATTATAGTGAAAGTGCTACAGACGATGACTATATCCTTTGGAATAATTACTACGACTATCAGTTTACCAATGCAGATAAGGTTGACTTCTTTATCGTATCAACTGATAGACAAAAGGAAGTGTTGCAAGAGCAATTTGCCAAATACACCCAGCACCAACCAAAGGTTATTACCATTCCTGTAGGAAGTATTGATTCCTTGACCGAGTCAAGTCAAGGACGTAAGCCTTTTTCATTGATTACTGCTTCACGTCTTGCCAAAGAAAAACACATTGATTGGTTGGTCAAGGCAGTTATTGAAGCTCGTAAGGAAATTCCTGAATTAACCTTTGATATTTATGGTAGCGGCGGAGAAGATTCTCTTCTTAGAGAAATTATTGCTAGTCATAAGGCAGAGGACTATATTCAACTCAAGGGGCATGCGGAACTTTCGCAGATTTATAGCCAGTATGAGGTCTACTTGACAGCTTCAACCAGCGAAGGCTTTGGTTTGACCTTGATGGAAGCTATTGGTTCAGGCCTTCCTCTAATTGGTTTTGATGTGCCTTATGGCAATCAGACTTTTATAGAGGATGGGAAAAATGGTTATTTGATTCCAAGTTCATCTGACCATGTGGAAGATCAAATCAAGCAAGCTTATGCGACTAAGATTTGTCAATTGTATCAAGAACATCGTTTGGAGGCTATGCGTGCTCATTCTTACCAGATTGCAGAAGGCTTCTTAACCGAAGAAATTTTAGAAAAGTGGAAGAAAACAGTAGAGGAGGTGCTCCATGATTGAACTTTATGATCGTTATAGTCAGGAAAGTCGAGATTTACATGAAAGTCTAGTCGCTACTGGTCTTTCTCAACTTGGAGTGGTCATCGATGCAGATGGTTTTCTGCCTGATGGTCTGGTTTCTCCTTTTACCTATTATCTAGGCTATGAAAAGGGAAAACCTCTCTATTTCAACCAAGTCCCTGTTCCAGCTTTTTGGGAAATTTCAGGCAATAATCAGTCTGCTCGTATTGAAGATATGACGCAGGAGAGAGCTCTTATTCATTATGCTGATGGAATGCAGGCTCGCTTGGTAAAACAGGTAGATTGGAAAGACCTGGAAGGTCGAGTCCGTCAGGTTGACCATTACAATCGCTTCGGAGCTTGCTTTGCTACAACAACCTTTAGCGCAGATAGTGAGCCGGTGATGACGGTTTACCAAGATGTCAATGGTCAGGAAGTTTTACTTGAAAACCATGTGACGGGTGATATATTATTGACCTTACCTGGTCAGTCCATGCGTTACTTTGCAACTAAGGTTGAATTTATCACCTTCTTTTTGCAAGATTTGGAAATAGATACAAGTCAGCTTATCTTTAATACTCTAGCGACTTCTTTCTTGGTTTCCTTCCATCATCCAGATAAATCTGGCTCAGATATCCTGGTTTGGCAGGAACCTCTTTATGATGCTATTCCAGGCAATATGCAGTTGATTTTGGAAAATGATGATGTGCGTACTAAGAAAATCATTATTCCCAACAAGGCGACTTATGAGCGCGCTTTAGAGTTGACTGATGAGAAATACCATGATCAGTTTGTGCACTTGGGTTACCATTACCAGTTTAAACGCGATAATTTCCTAAGACGAGATGCCTTAATCTTGACTAATTCAGATCAGATTGAGCAAGTAGAAGCAATCGTAGAAGCCTTGCCTGATGTTACTTTCCGTATCGCAGCGGTGACAGAGATGTCTTCTAAGCTCTTAGACATGCTTCGCTATCCTAATGTGGTCCTTTATCAGAACGCTAGTCCACAGAAGATTCAGGAGCTCTATCAACTGTCGGATATTTACTTGGATATAAACCACAGCAATGAGTTGTTGCAGGCGGTGCGTCAGGCCTTTGAGCACAATCTCTTGATTCTTGGATTTAATCAGACAGTGCACAATAGACTCTATATCGCTCCTGATCATCTATTTGAAAGTAGTGAAGTTTCTGCTTTGGTTGAGACCATTAAACTGGCCCTTTCAGATGTTGAACAAATGCGTCAGGCACTTGGCAAACAAGGCCAACATGCCAACTATGTTGACTTGGTGCGATATAAGGAAACCATGCAAACCGTTTTAGGAGGCTAACATGTCAGACGAAGATTTATTTTACAAAGACGTTGAAGGTCGTATGGAAGAGTTGAAACAAAAACCGATCAAGAAAGAAAAAGAAACCCGAGGGGAAAAGATTAGTAAGATTTTTTCACTCATCTTGGGTTTAATGATTCTGATTGGTTTACTCTTTACCTTGCTAGGGATTTTGAGGTAGGCCTATGACTGATATTCTGATTGTTTTAGCTATTATCCTCTCTCTTGCTTTGATTGTATTGGTAACCATACAACCTCGTCAAAATCAACTATTTTCCATGGATGCCACCAGTAATATTGGAAAACCAAGCTACTGGCAGAGCAACACCCTGGTAAAGGTCTTCACTTTATTGGTGAGTTTAGCCTTATTCATCCTACTATTAACCTTTATGGTGCTAACTTACAAATAAAAGAAAACTCCAGATTTTCACTTTTTGTGATTGGTCTGAAGTTTTCTTTTTTACTGTCCATATTTTTTGTAAAAGTCAACTTTTACTTGGATGAAGGTTTTGGCTTCACGTAGGAGTTGGAGAAGGGTGGCTCGGGTTTCAAATTCTTCTCTTGTCTTGGGCAGACTGCGATTACGGAAGACTTCCAGATAACGTTCAATTTCATCTAGTAAATCAGAAGCAGGATTGGTCTGGCTTAGTTGACCGGCAATTTTTGAAA
Organism: Streptococcus sp. HMSC077D04; assembly: GCF_001808785.1. Taxonomy (GTDB): domain Bacteria; phylum Bacillota; class Bacilli; order Lactobacillales; family Streptococcaceae; genus Streptococcus; species Streptococcus mitis_BX. Next base: position 26,409 of record NZ_KV794475.1, read on the forward strand.
AGAGTTGGGCTAAAATTAGGCTCTCACTGGCAGCTAGGTGACAGGTGTTGATTTGCTGGGCCATATTTCGCAGGATACGACTTTGTCGCTGTCTCATCTCAAAATAGTGGATATGGTAGTCCGTCTGGTGAAAGAGGTGGTCTGAGTGATCCAAATAGACTAGTTTGAGAGCTTCTTCCAAAAGGGTGTCTAATTCGTCAACTAACTGTGCTCGGTTGCGTCCATCCCCTCTGGATAAATAATATTTGAAGCGTTGAAGGATATCTTTTAACTTTTCTTCTACCAATGTGTGGTAGTGATGAATTTCCTCTTCTCGTGAAGGCATATAGAGATTAACCAGTAAGGCAAATCCTGTACCGATAGCAAAGAGAAGGAATTCATTGACTAGAAGGTCTGGAGAGGTTGATTTTTGCACCAAGAGATGGCTAACCAAAACGCTACTTGGTGTGATGCCAATTTCCCATCCCATCTTGTAGGCTAGAGGCACATAGAGGGCTAGATAGAGGCCAAGGCTCCATATATGAAATCCGCTCAAGTGAAAAGCCAGAACTCCGATAATCAAAGCTAGAAGCATGGAAAAGAGGCGATTTCGGGCCAGTTTTAAGGTACTTCTACGGGTATCGGATAGGCTCAAGAGGGCGATGATTCCAGCCGAGACAGCTGAGGAGAGATTGAAAAAATAAGCAAGAAGGCAGGAAAGGCAGGTAGCTAAGATGAGCTTGGTCGTACGTTGGCTAATAGACATAAGGATTTCCTAGTAAGTTAGATAAAAGCGGAAAAGACAAGACCTGAGCAGGCTTGTCTTTATGAGTTATTTCTTACGGGCTGCTGCGTATTCGGCAACAGCTGTGAAGAGGACATCTGTAGAAGAGTTGAGGGCTGTTTCACATGAGTCTTGAATGACACCAATCACAAATCCAACCCCAACAACTTGCATGGCAATATCGTTAGAAATACCGAAAAGGCTACAAGCAACTGGGATAAGAAGGAGGGAACCTCCCGCAATACCAGAAGCACCACAGGCAGAGATTGCTGCTACTACACTGAGGACAAATGCTGTCGCAAAGTCAACAGGAATGCCGAGAGTATTTACTGCAGCAAGGGTTAAAACGTTAATGGTAATCGCTGCTCCGGCCATGTTGATAGTAGAACCGAGTGGGATAGAAACCGAATAGGTATCTGGATCTAGTCCAAGGTCGTGACAAAGTTTCATATTGACAGGAATGTTGGCCGCAGAACTACGAGTGAAGAAGGCTGTCACACCACTGACACGCAAACATTTCAAAACGAGGGGATAAGGATTTCTCTTCATAAAGAGGAAGGCAATTAGTGGATTGACTACCAGAGCCACAAAGAACATAGTTGTCACCAAGAGGGCAAGCAAGATTCCGTAGTTAGCGAGACTGCCGATTCCCTTGTCAGAGATGGTTTTGAAGACAAGACCAAGGATACCAAATGGAGCTAGGTTGATGATCCATTCGACAATCTTAGAAGTCACATCAGCCATAGTTTTCAGCAATTCTTTACTGTTTTTGCTGGCCTCTCTCATAGCAATACCGAAAACAACTGCCCAAGACAGGATACCGATGTAGTTGGCTGTGACAAGGGCATTGACTGGATTGTCAACCAGTTTGAGCAAGAGGTTGCTGAGGACCTGGCCAATCCCATCTGGTGGTGCGATTTCTGTATTGGCACTATTTAAGGTAATCTCAACAGGGACAATGAAACTTGCTAGGACAGCAACAAGTGCCGCTGCAAAGGTTCCCACTAAGTAAAGGAAAATAACTGTTTTCATATTGCTATCTTGTCCCTTTTGATGTTGGGAAAGGGCGTTAGCAACGAGGGCAAAGACTAGAATAGGTGCGATGGCTTTTAGACCGCCAACAAAGAGATCTCCGAGTAGACCAATTCCTGAAATGTTAGGAAGTGTCAGTCCTAGGGTTCCTCCAATAAGCATACCAATCAAAATCCGTTTGATTAGGCTTGCCTTATTCCAAGCATGAATGAATTTTTTCATAACAACCTCCTTAGTTGTGTAATGTTTATGATTATAGTATAAATATGAACTAAAATCAAGAATTTTCTGTCTATTTTGGCTATTATTTTTGAATATTTATGGAGATTCATCACTTGTGAAAGTATGGTATAATAAATGAAAGGAGTTTTCTATGAAAGAATTTATTCAAACCTACCTCAATAAGCTTGATATAACAACGATTATTGAGAATATCTTGACCAAGGTACTTTCTCTGTTATTTCTATTTTTGCTATTCTACATAGCTAAAAAACTGCTTCATACAATGGTGCAGAGAATTGTCAAACCTTCTCTAAAAATGTCTCGTCATGATGTCGGGCGCCAAAAAACCATCTCACGTTTATTAGAGAATGTGTTTAATTATACCCTTTATTTCTTTTTGCTTTATTGTATCTTGTCTATTTTGGGTTTGCCAGTTTCTAGTTTGCTTGCTGGAGCTGGGATTGCTGGGGTGGCTATTGGGATGGGAGCCCAAGGTTTTCTGTCTGATGTCATCAATGGCTTTTTCATCCTCTTTGAACGTCAACTGGATGTAGGAGATGAGGTTGTTCTGACAAATGGTCCTATTACTGTATCGGGCAAGGTGGTTAGTGTTGGCATTCGAACAACGCAACTCAGAGGAGAAGACCAGGTTCTGCACTTCGTTCCCAATCGGAATATCACCGTCGTCAGCAATTTCTCTCGGACAGACCAGGCCTGAAATTTTAGCAGATTTATGGTACAATAGAAAGAGTTTAATAAAGGAGAAAAGATGGTTTTAGAAAAGCAGTTGGGCAATGGTTGTACCTGGATAGACCTTGATGTGGATAAGATTAAAAATATGGAAGATCTTTCTGACATCTATGGATTGGACAAGGAAACCATTGAGTATGCTCTGGATAGAAATGAACGAGCTCATATGGATTATAACCGTGAAACGGAGACGGTAACCTTTATTTATAATGTTCTTGATTTAGAAAAAGACAAAGAATATTATGAAGCGATTCCCATGACCTTTATCGTCGAAAGACAACGAATGATTACCATCAGCAACCATAAGAATGCTTATGTCATTGATCAGATGTCAGCTTATCTGGATAGCCATGAGTCGCTTTCTATTTACAAGTTTCTCTTTGCTGGTTTAGAGATTATCAGTAACGCTTATTATCCTGTCATTGAAGAGATGGATAAAAGTAAGGACGAAATTAGTGCCTTGCTACGTCAAACTACAACAAAGAAAAATCTCTTCGCCCTCTCTGACTTGGAGACTGGTATGGTTTACTTGACAGCAGCAGCAAAACAAAATCGACTCCTCTTGGAACATATCCAGGGCCATGCTCTTTATCGGAGATTTAATGATGTCGAACGAGAGCAGTTTGATGATGCCATGATTGAAGCCCATCAGTTGGTGTCTATGACAGACTTGATTTCTCAAGTCTTGCAACAACTCTCAGCTTCTTACAACAACATCCTAAACAATAACTTGAATGATAGTTTGTCAATTTTGACTATTATCTCCGTCTTACTAGCAGTACTTGCAGTTATTACAGGTTTCTTCGGAATGAATGTTCCTCTACCATTTACAGAAGAGCCAAATGCTTGGATTTATATCTTAATGACTAGCTTGATTTTATGGGTGGCCTTATCTCAATGGCTGAAGAAAATTACTAGAAAATAAAAGAAAAGGAGCCAAAATGGTGATTGAAAACTACATGCCAGACTTTGCTGTGGAAGCAGTCTATGATCTGACAGTCCCAAGCCTGCAGGCGCATGGGATCAAGGCTGTTTTGGTCGATTTGGACAATACCCTCATTGCTTGGAACAACCCTGACGGGACGCTAGAGATGAAGCAATGGCTACATGATCTTCGGGACGCGGGCATTCGCATCATTGTGGTATCAAATAACACTAAAAAACGCGTCCAACGAGCAGTTGAGAAATTTGGGATTGACTACGTTTATTGGGCTCTGAAGCCCTTCACATTTGGGATTGATCGTGCCATGAAGGAATTCCACTATGATAAAAGCGAAGTGGTCATGGTTGGCGACCAGCTCATGACAGATATTCGAGCAGCCCACCGTGCTGGCATTCGCTCGATTTTAGTCAAACCCTTGGTCCAACATGACTCGATCAAAACGCAAATTAACCGAGCTCGTGAGCGCCGTGTGATGCTAAAAATCACTGAAAAGTACGGACCGATTACATATAAAAAAGGAATTTAACTATGGAAGAAATTCTCTGTATTGGTTGTGGAGCAACCATTCAGACGACAGACAAGGCTGGTCTTGGATTTACCCCCCAGTCGGCACTTGAAAAAGGTTTGGAGACTGGCGAAGTCTATTGCCAACGCTGTTTCCGTCTCCGCCACTACAATGAAATCACGGATGTCCAGTTGACGGACGATGATTTCCTCAAGCTCTTGCACGAGGTGGGAGACAGTGATGCCTTGGTGGTCAATGTCATTGATATCTTTGATTTTAATGGCTCTGTTATCCCAGGATTGCCACGTTTTGTCTCAGGCAATGATGTCCTCTTGGTTGGAAATAAAAAAGATATCCTCCCTAAGTCAGTTAAGCCTGGTAAGATTAGCCAGTGGTTGATGGAACGTGCCCACGAAGAAGGACTTCGTCCAGTCGATGTCGTCCTAACTTCAGCACAAAACAAACATGCCATCAAGGAAGTCATTGACAAAATCGAGCACTACCGAAAGGGCCGTGATGTCTATGTGGTCGGTGTGACCAACGTTGGAAAATCAACTCTTATCAATGCCATTATCCAAGAAATCACGGGTGATCAGAATGTCATCACGACTTCGCGCTTCCCAGGGACAACCTTGGACAAAATCGAGATTCCGCTTGACGACGGATCTTATATCTACGATACACCGGGAATCATCCACCGTCACCAGATGGCCCACTACTTGACGGCCAAAAACCTCAAGTATGTCAGCCCTAAAAAGGAAATCAAGCCTAAAACCTACCAGCTCAATCCTGAACAAACCCTGTTTCTAGGTGGTCTCGGACGCTTTGACTTTATTGCAGGAGAAAAGCAAGGTTTTACAGCCTTCTTTGACAATGAACTCAAATTGCATCGTACTAAGCTAGAAGGAGCTAGTGCTTTCTACGACAAGCACCTTGGAAGCCTTCTCACTCCTCCAAATAGCAAGGAAAAAGAAGATTTTCCAAAACTAGTCCAACATGTATTTAACATTAAGGAAAAGACAGACCTAGTCATCTCTGGACTCGGCTGGATCCGTGTAACAGGCACAGCCAAAGTCGCCGTCTGGGCACCAGAAGGCGTCGCCGTCGTCACACGAAAAGCAATTATTTAAACTAAAATCACTGAGCGAACAAAGTGAGCTCATAAAAAGATAGTTATTGCCGTGGGATCTTGCCAATCTGTAGATTGGCAAGGGGCACAATTGAGACCAAGGCTCAATTGTGAGGTCAGGAAATCCATTTTCCAAAGATGAGATCTTTGAAAAATTAGTTCCGACCGTCCCTCACCACCTAAAATAACTATCAAAAAAACAAGGAAGAAATTATGTCATTAACCTCAAAACAACGTGCCTTCCTCAACAGCCAGGCACACACCCTCAAACCCATCATCCAAATCGGAAAAAATGGACTCAACGACCAAATCAAAACCAGCGTCCGTCAAGCTCTTGATGCCCGTGAATTGATCAAGGTGACTCTTTTGCAAAACACAGATGAAAATATCCACGAAGTAGCTGAAATTTTAGAAGAAGAAATCGGTGTGGATACAGTCCAAAAAATCGGACGCATCTTGATTTTGTTTAAACAATCTAGCAAGAAAGAAAATCGTAAGATTTCTAAGAAAGTCAAAGAAATCTAAGACCGAAACTCCAAATAACTGTTTTTACAGAGAAATAAAGGAGACTAGCCTATGGCAATCGAACTATTGACTCCCTTTACCAAGGTAGAGTTGGAGCCAGAAATCAAGGAGAAAAAACGCAAACAAGTCGGGATTTTAGGGGGGAATTTTAACCCTGTTCACAATGCCCATCTCATTGTTGCGGATCAAGTACGGCAGCAGTTGGGACTGGATCAAGTTCTGCTCATGCCTGAATACCAACCTCCTCATGTAGATAAAAAGGAAACAATCCCTGAACACCATCGTCTCAAGATGCTTGAGTTGGCTATTGAGGGGATTGAAGGACTAGCTATTGAAACCATTGAGTTGGAGCGCAAGGGTATTTCCTACACCTACGACACCATGAAAATCTTGACAGAGCAACATCCTGACACGGATTACTACTTCATTATCGGGGCGGATATGGTAGACTATCTGCCTAAGTGGTACCGAATTGATGAGCTGGTCGACATGGTTCAGTTTGTAGGGGTTCAGCGCCCGCGCTACAAGGCTGGAACTTCCTATCCAGTTATCTGGGTGGATGTGCCTCTCATGGATATCTCATCCAGCATGGTGCGTGACTTCATTGCTCAAGGTCGGAAACCCAACTTTCTCCTACCACAGCCGGTGCTAGACTACATCGAGAAGGAGGGGCTCTACTGATGGCCTATCAAGACTATATCAACTGCTCCCGTGAGGCTTTGTTGGAAAAAATGGCAGAGCTTCTGCCTGAAAAACGCTTAACCCATTGCTTGGGTGTGGAGCGTGCAGCCATAGAACTGGCTCAGCGCTTTGGAGTCGATGTCGAGAAAGCAGGTCTTGCAGGCCTTCTTCATGACTATGCTAAAAAGCTGTCAGATCAGGATTTTCTAGACTTGATTGACCGTTATCAGCTAGACCCTAACCTCAAAAACTGGGGCAATAATGTCTGGCATGGTATGGTCGGCATCTACAAGATTCAGGAAGATTTGAACTTGCAAGATTCTGAAATCCTGCGAGCTATTGAAATCCATACAGTTGGGGCTGGTCAGATGACAGATCTTGATAAGATAATCTATGTCGCAGACTATATCGAGCACAATCGTGTCTTTCCAGGAGTGGATGTAGCACGTGAGATTGCTGAGCTATCGCTCAATAAGGCAGTGGCCTACGAAACAGCTCGAACTGTGGAGCATCTAGCTCATCAGAGATTCCCCATCTATCCCCAAACCCTTGAAACCTATAACGCCTTTGTGCACTATTTGAAAGAGGACTAAATGAAGACGGCTTTTATAATCATTGATGTTCAGAATATTTTAGTGGAAACCGGTTTTCAGACAAATAGTCTATTGGAAAAAATTTCTTATTTACAAAATCAGGCTAGAAGTAAGAATATAGAAATTATCTATGTTCAACATATTGAGAATCCTGAAGCCCAAACATCAGAAGATTGGCAGTTATCTGCGCTTTTAAATCGAAAACCTGATGAAAAGGTCTTTCAGAAGAAGTATAATAGTATTTTCAAAGAAACTGGTTTAAAAGAATACTTGGATAAACAGGGGATTGAAAAATTAGTCTTATGTGGCATGCAGACAGAATATTGTGTGGATACCTCTGTCAAGGTCGCCTTTGAATATGGCTATAAGCTTATTATTCCAGAAGGTGCTGTCACAACCTTTGATGGGAATGATATTCCAGCAGAAACGATAAATGAATTTTATGAGGACATTTGGGAGGGGCGCTTTGCAGATGTCCTAGATTACAAACATATTTTCTAGAAAGAGGACTAAATGAACGAAAAAGAATTACTAGAACTAGTCGTGAAAGCGGCGGATGAGAAACGTGCAGAGGATATCCTTGCACTTGATGTACAAGATTTGACCAGTGTGACAGACTATTTTGTTATTACTAGCTCAATGAATAGCCGTCAGTTGGACGCTATCGCTGATAATATCCGTGAAAAAGTAGCTCAAGCAGGCTTTAAAGGTAGCCATGTTGAAGGCGATGCGGCTGGAGGTTGGGTCTTGCTGGACCTTGGTGCTGTCGTTGTGCATGTCTTTTCAGAGGAAATGCGTGCCCACTATAATCTGGAAAAACTATGGCATGAGGCGGATTCTGTAGACGTATCTGAAACTCTGGCGTAGAAGATGAACTCAGTTGTAGTCAACTGGGTTTCTTTGCTTATTTTAGAAGAAAATTGATAGAAAGGTGAGGGCGAGTGGTGTTTGCCATGTAGGCTCTTGGTATCATGTTTTATGGCAACTTATGAAACTTTTGCGGCGGTCTATGATGCGGTCATGGACGATAGTTTATACGACAAATGGACGGATTTTTCTCTGCGTCACTTGCCTAAGACCAAGGAGAGAAAGAAACTCTTGGAATTGGCTTGTGGGACAGGAATTCAATCGGTGCGCTTCTCTCAGGCTGGTTTTGATGTAACTGGACTTGATTTGAGTGGGGATATGTTGAAGATTGCCGAGAAGAGAGCTTCTTCAGCCAAACAAAAGATTGATTTTATTGAAGGCAATATGCTGGATTTGTCCAAGGCAGGTCAATACGACTTTGTCACGTGTTACTCGGACTCAATCTGCTACATGCAGGATGAGGTGGAAGTAGGTGACGTCTTTAAGGAAGTCTATAATGCTCTCAATGAAGACGGTGTATTTATCTTTGATGTGCATTCAACCTACCAGACAGATGAAGTATTCCCGGGTTATTCTTACCATGAAAATGCGGAAGATTTTGCCATGCTCTGGGATATCTACGAGGATGCAGCGCCCCACTCTATCGTTCATGAGTTGACTTTCTTTATCAAGGAAGAGGATGGGTCCTTTAGTCGCCACGATGAAGTGCATGAGGAGCGGACTTATGAGGTCTTGACCTATGATATTTTGCTGGAGCAGGCTGGATTTAAGTCTTTCAAACTCTATGCAGACTTTGAGGACAAGGAGCCGAGAGAGACAAGTACCCGTTGGTTTTTTGTGGCGCAGAAGTAGGAGATCACTATGACCATCACAGGTATTATTGCGGAGTTCAATCCTTTTCATAATGGGCATAAATACCTGCTGGAACAGGCAGAGGGACTGAAAATCGTAGCCATGTCTGGAAATTTCATGCAACGTGGAGAGCCTGCTATTGTGGATAAGTGGGCACGGGCCCAGATGGCGCTGGAAAATGGAGCGGATCTGGTAGTGGAATTACCCTTTTTAGTCAGTGTTCAGGCAGCAGATTTCTTCGGTCAAGGAGCTGTGGATATCTTGGCTCGGTTGGGCATTGATACTCTAGCATTTGGGACGGAGGAAGTTCTGGATTATCAAAAAATCGCTGACTTATACACAGAGCAAGGTGCTGAGATGGAGAAGTTTGTGGAAAATCTGCCTGATTCCCTTTCCTATCCCCAGAAAACCCAAGCCATGTGGAAGGAATTTGCAGGTCTTGATTTTTCAGGCAATACGCCCAATCATGTCCTTGCTCTGGCTTATGTCAAGGCAGTTGCAGGACGAAACATCAAGCTTGAGCCAATTCAGCGTCAGGGAGCGGGTTATCATTCTGTGGACAAGGATGTGGACTTTGCTTCGGCGACAGCCCTTCGTCAGCACAAGAGGGACAAAGATTTCTTAGAACGCTTTATGCCTTCTGTTGCCCTCTTTGAGCAGGAAAGAAAGATGAGCTGGGATGACTATTTTCCCTTGCTCCGCTATCAAATCTTGTCCAATCCAGATCTAACCACTATCTATCAGATCAATCAGGAAATGGCAGTGCGCATTAAAGAGGCTATTAAAACAGCCCAGTCTGTGGAAGAATTGGTCGAGTTAGTGACTACCAAACGTTACACCAAGGCGCGTGTCAGACGCCTCTTGGCCTATATTTTGGTGCAGGCTAGAGAAGGTGACTTGCCAGAAGCCATTCATGTCCTTGGATTTACTGAAAAAGGCAGGCAACACCTCAAGTCCTTGAAGGGACAGGTCAATCTAGTCAGCCGAATTGGTAAAGAACCCTGGGATGCCATGACTCAAAAGGCAGACCAGATTTATCAACTTGGAAATCCAAGTATAGCAGAGCAGAATTTTGGAAGAGTTCCGATTAGAATAGAATCAAACTAAGTCTACTGAAAGGTAGGCTTTTTTATTTTAGAAATTTTAGATAGCCAATTGAAGATAAAATCTTTGGAAAATGATAGACTTCCTAAGGTAAAAAATCAGTGAAAAATTTTAGTATAATAACTAGATTCTTGTCCCTTGAATCCGCTTTATGCTTGTCATTCTGTGGTATAATCATGATAATATAGATTAAAAGGGGGATATATGAAAAATATAATGATGAGGATTCTTAATTTTTTTATGAATTTCAAATTATTGAAATATTTATTGAAAAGACCATCATGGAGTAGTAATGTTAGAATTGTCGAATGGTACAAAATATTTATAGCCAGCATATGGGTACTGTATCTTGCGCTTGAGATTGAACAATTTAAACGTTTTGCTTTACCTATATATAAATTTGTATCTAATTATAATTTTTTAAAAGATATTATTTCAATTTTGTATGTGAATCGTGTAATAATATTGTTAGCACTGACTATACCAACAATACTATTCTGGTTTTTAGACATAATTTTTAAAAAAGTTAGTTATAAGAAACTAGATCCAGAGCTATTTCCAGAATATGACTTGGATGACCATCCTTATCAAACACGTCTGGTTGAGTTTTTAAATAGTTCAGACTCTATTCATAATGTCTTCTGGTTGGATGGTTCTTGGGGGAGTGGGAAAACATTTTTTATAAAGACATTTTTTGAAAATCAAATTTATAAAAAGAAAGAAATCTACTATATTTCCTGCTTTGGGATAAAAACAAGAGAGCAAGCCGAGAAAATATTGATCAATGAAATAGAAAAACAATCCACACTCGGAAATTTGGACTTTATTCCACTTGTTGGAGGGGTTTTTAAATGGTTCTTTAAAACAGTTGGGACGGATTTGATGAAGCGAGATTCTATCATTATTTTCGATGATTTTGAACGGGTTTCATATGCAGAAACATCAGATAACTCTTCAGATTACAATGATTTATTGGGCTATATTGACTATCTTTCTGAGAATAAAAGATTTAAAATTATTGTAATTTTGAATCTTAAGGAAATAGGGGCAGCACAAAAGCTCATTTATAGTAAATTTAAGCTAAATCTAAATAAAATGGTATCTGCGGAAGAAGTCGTAGATAATATTTTGAAAAAGAGTAAATTGAGAGATGATGTCTTTGGAAAAATGTTATCATTGATTTTTAAAATTTATTATGTAGATATAGGTGAAAGAGTTGTAGAAGAGAAAAATAAAGATTCAAAACTAAGTTTGAGAGAGTTCCAGAAGTTGTTAGAAGAACTTTCAAATATAACTGATAATAATGAGAAAGCAGACTACATTATCAAGTGGATGAATGGTTGGGAAGAAACTGATAGTATTCTAGTATTATTTTTTGAATGTTATATGTATTTTTATGGGATAGACAAGTATGACAAGTTATTTGAGTCTGACGGATATTTTCATTTTGAAATGTTAGCAAAGATTGTAGATTTTAATATTGAGGATCTTATAGCAATTTCATATGGTCTTTCGAACGTAGATGGAAAATTATATAATAAGAAAAAGGCCTATCTTTCTCAACTTTTATCGTGTTTATGGAAGATAGGGCTAAGAAATTTATTTTTATCAGAAAAAACTAAGAAGGTATTTTATAGTAAATATGATCATTCTAGTTATGAAATAGAGGAGCGTCTAGTTGAAATATACTATGATGTTTTAGACAAGAATATAAAAGATGATTATCGAATTAATAACATAGAGAAATTAGAAGATCCAGAATATCAGAACTTTATAAAGAAATACCTACTTTTGGAATCGAAGGGACAAATTACAATTAATCAAATTTCACTAGATAAATTAATACAATAGAGCTTAGAAGTAGATGGCTCTTTGTCTAAAATTCACACAAAACTCTTCAATTTAGGTTTGTGAAAATCACTTTTTTATGGTAGAATGTAAAAGAATGTATGTCATTCGGAATAACAATAAAATGAGGTAAAAACATGGAAATCATGTCGCTTGCGATTGCTGTTTTTGCCGTCATCATTGGTTTAGTCATTGGATATGTCAGTATCTCAGCTAAGATGAAATCATCTCAGGAAGCTGCGGAGTTGATGCTTTTAAATGCTGAACAAGAAGCAACTAATTTACGTGGACAAGCTGAGCGTGAAGCGGATTTACTTGTTAATGAAGCCAAACGTGAAAGCAAGTCTCTTAAAAAAGAAGCACTATTGGAGGCCAAAGAAGAAGCCAGAAAATACCGTGAAGAAGTGGACGCTGAATTCAAATCAGAACGTCAAGAACTCAAACAAATCGAAAGTCGTTTGACAGAGAGAGCTACTAGCCTCGACCGTAAGGACGACAATTTGACGAGTAAAGAACAAACACTTGAACAAAAAGAACAAAGTATTTCTGATAGAGCGAAAAACCTTGATGCGCGTGAAGAGCAATTAGAGGAAGTCGAAAGACAAAAAGAAGCAGAGTTAGAGCGTATTGGTGCTCTGTCTCAGGCAGAAGCACGAGATATTATCTTGGCTCAGACAGAGGAAAACTTGACCAAGGAGATTGCCAGCCGTATTCGCGAAGCTGAGCAAGAGGTCAAGGAACGTTCTGATAAAATGGCTAAGGATATTTTAGTTCAAGCCATGCAACGTATCGCTGGTGAATATGTAGCGGAGTCGACAAACTCAACAGTTCATCTCCCAGATGATACTATGAAGGGACGCATTATTGGTCGTGAAGGTCGTAACATTCGTACCTTTGAAAGTTTGACAGGGGTTGATGTGATTATCGACGATACGCCAGAAGTGGTGACTTTGTCAGGATTTGATCCAATTCGTCGTGAGATTGCCCGTATGACTATGGAAATGTTGCTCAAAGATGGTCGTATTCACCCAGCTCGTATCGAAGAGTTGGTTGAGAAAAACCGTCAAGAGATTGACAATAAGATCCGTGAATACGGTGAGGCTGCTGCCTATGAAATTGGTGCGCCAAACCTTCATCCGGACTTGATGAAGATTATGGGACGTTTGCAGTTCCGTACTTCATACGGACAAAATGTTTTGCGCCATTCGATTGAGGTTGCTAAGTTGGCTGGTATCATGGCGAGCGAACTTGGTGAAAATGCGGCTCTTGCCCGTCGTGCTGGATTTCTTCACGATATCGGAAAAGCCATTGACCGTGAGGTTGAAGGTAGTCACGTGGAAATCGGTATGGAATTGGCACGTAAGTACAAGGAACATCCAGTTGTGGTGAATACGATTGCTAGCCACCACGGGGATGTCGAAGCCGAAAGTGTCATTGCAGTGATCGTCGCTGCGGCAGATGCCTTGAGCGCAGCCCGTCCAGGTGCTCGTAGTGAGTCTCTTGAAAGCTACATCAAGCGTCTCCATGATTTGGAAGAAATTGCTAACGGCTTTGAAGGGGTACAAAATAGCTTTGCCCTTCAAGCAGGACGTGAAATCCGTATCATGGTCAATCCAGGACAAATCAAGGACGACAAAGTCACAATCTTGGCTCACAAAGTTCGTGAGAAAATTGAAAACAATCTCGATTACCCAGGAAATATCAAGGTAACTGTGATTCGCGAGCTTCGTGCAGTAGATTATGCTAAATAAATAAGAAAGAGCAGTTGAAAAATTACTGCTTTTTTGTTACACTAGATAGAAAGACTGTAGAAGGATAGTTTGCACAAAATGCTACTATCTGAAGGGAAATCTTATTTTATTTTTACAGACTGACTAAAAGGAGACACAATGGCAGACCGAGGCTTACTAATCGTTTTTTCTGGTCCTTCAGGGGTTGGAAAAGGAACGGTTAGAAGAGAGATTTTTGAGAGTTCTGAAAACCAATTTCAATACTCTGTATCGATGACGACACGCGCACAACGTCCTGGAGAAGTGGACGGTGTTGACTATTTCTTCCGTACTCGTGAAGAGTTTGAAGAGCTGATTCGTCAAGGTCAGATGTTGGAATATGCAGAATATGTCGGCAACTACTATGGAACTCCTCTGACCTATGTCAATGAAACCTTGGACAAGGGAATCGATGTTTTCCTTGAAATTGAGGTTCAAGGAGCTCTTCAGGTCAAGAAAAAGGTTCCAGATGCTGTCTTTATCTTCCTAACACCACCAGATTTGGATGAATTGCAAGATCGTTTGGTAGGACGTGGAACAGACAGTGCAGAAGTGATCGCCCAGCGAATCGAAAAAGCCAAGGAAGAAATTGCCCTCATGCGTGAGTATGATTATGCGATTGTCAACGATCAGGTGCCCCTAGCTGCTGAGCGTGTCAAACGTGTGATCGAAGCAGAGCACTTCCGTGTGGATCGTGTCATTGGTCACTATCAGGAGATGTTACCGAAATCTCCAACTACCCGATAAAAATTAGAAAATAGGTACAAGCAAATGATGTTAAAACCCTCTATTGATACCCTGCTCGACAAGGTTCCATCAAAATATTCACTCGTAATCTTAGAAGCAAAACGTGCCCACGAATTGGAAGCAGGTGCGCCAGCAACTCAAGGTTTCAAGTCTGAAAAATCAACTCTTCGCGCTTTAGAAGAAATCGAATCAGGAAACGTTACAATTCACCCAGATCCAGAAGGAAAACGTGAAGCAGTGCGTCGCCGCATCGAAGAAGAAAAACGTCGCAAAGAAGAAGAAGAAAAGAAAATCAAAGAGCAAATCGCTAAAGAAAAAGAAGATGGTGAAAAAATTTAAGGTTGGGGGGACTCAATCTTATTTTTTCTATTGTAAGAATATACTGACAAGGAGGAGGTGAGAAGATGGCTATAGCCAAGATTATTGTAGATGTGCCCTTGATGCAGACGGACCAGCCCTATAGTTATAGGATTCCGGAGGAATTTGAGGGAATGCTAGAAGTTGGGATGCGAGTCCATGTACCCTTTGGTAAGGGAAATCGTCTGATTCAAGGGATTGTTCTTGGTTTGGAGTCTCAATCAGATGAGGAAGAGATGGAGCAGGATTTAAAAGATATTGCCGAGGTGTTGGATTTTTCTCCTGTTCTCACGCAAGAACAACTCTGGCTAGCTGAAGAGCTTCGCAAGTCCGTCTTTTCTTATAAAATCTCTATCCTCAAGGCTATGTTACCGGGATTTCTGAACTCCAGCTATGACAAAATTCTCTATCCTATGGCAGGTCTGAGTCAGGAAGACCGAGAGCGCCTGTTTGGTTCAAAGGATTCACTAGCCTTTTCTTCACTAGATATCGCGAAGCAAGCCGAAATGATGCGTTTAACCAGAAAAGGTCTGCTTGGCCTGGAATATCAGGCAATCGATCAAAAGAAGGTCAAGACCCAGTCCTGGTATGAGGTTCATCTGGCTCAATTAGAAGGTGTTGAAATATCTGCACGTGCCAAGAAAAAATTGGAACTGAGAGACTATTTGTTGTCTCATCCTGAGAGTGCTTCCTTGGCTAGTTTGTTAGAGTCCTACTCGCGGGAGCAAGTTAACTTCTTTGTTGATCAAGGTGCTGTTACTATAGTTCAAAAGGAAGTTCAACGCTCGGCTGCTTATTTTGAAGGCATTGAGGTAAGTAGACCTTTGGAGTTGAATCCAGAGCAAAGACAGGCGCGTGATGCGGTTGTGAGTGCGATTGGCAGTCATCAGCCTCCTTTCCTTCTTCAAGGGATTACAGGAAGTGGGAAGACAGAGGTTTACTTGCAGATTATCCAAGGGGCCTTGGATAAGGGCAAAACTGCTATTTTGCTTGTACCTGAGATTTCCCTGACTCCTCAGATGACGGAGCGTTTTATAGCACGTTTTGGGGACAAGGTGGCCATTCTTCATTCAGGCCTGTCCAATGGTGAAAAGTATGATGAATGGCGCAAGGTTGAGCGTGGAGATGCCCAAGTTGTTGTTGGCGCCAGATCTGCCATCTTTGCTCCGCTGAAAAATCTGGGTGTCATGATTATCGATGAGGAGCACGAAGCGACTTATAAGCAAGACAGTAATCCCCGCTACCATGCTAGAGAGGTGGCTGTTTTACGGGCCCAATACAATCAAGCGGCATTGGTTCTTGGTTCCGCGACACCGAGCTTAGAAAGCCGTGCGCGAGCTGGCAAAGGCGTTTATCAACATTTACGTCTGACCCAACGCGCCAATCCTTTAGCTAGGATCCCTGAGGTTCAAGTAATTGACTTTCGAGACTATATCGGACAAAATGAGACGTCAAACTTCACGCCACCTTTGCTAGAGGCTATTCAGGACCGTCTAGCTAAAAAAGAGCAGGTGGTTCTTATGCTCAATCGTCGGGGTTATTCTAGCTTTGTTATGTGTCGGGAGTGTGGGACGGTAGATAGTTGCCCCAACTGCGATATTTCTCTGACTCTCCACATGGATACCAAGACCATGAACTGCCATTACTGTGGTTTTTCCAAGGGGATTCCTCATGTCTGTCCCAACTGTCAGAGTCGCAGTATTCGTTACTACGGGACGGGGACTCAGAAAGCCTACGATGAGCTAGCAGAGGTCTTTCCTCAGGCACGCATTCTACGAATGGATGTGGATACGACCCGTAAGAAAGGTAGTCACCAAGCTCTTCTTGACCAGTTTGGCCGAGGGGAAGCAGACATCTTGTTGGGAACTCAGATGATTGCCAAGGGCTTGGATTTTCCAAATGTGACCCTAGTCGGAGTCCTCAATGCGGATACAGCCCTAAACTTGCCTGATTTCCGTTCCTCTGAGAGAACCTTCCAACTCTTAACCCAGGTGGCAGGCCGTGCAGGTCGGGCTGAAAAATCAGGGCAGGTCTTGATCCAGTCTTACAATCCTCAGAACTACGCTATTCGATTTGCCAAGGATCAGGATTACGAAGGCTTTTATGCCTATGAAATGGGAATTAGACGACAACTCGGCTATCCACCTTACTATTTCACCATTGGTATTACCCTTTCTCACAAGAAAGAAGAAGAGGTGGTCAAACGTGCCTATGAAGTTATGAACATTTTGCGGTCAGGCTTGTCAGAGACCAGTAAGATTCTCGGGCCAACACCCAAACCCATCGCCCGTACCCACAACCTCTATCATTACCAGATTTTAATTAAATACCGTTTAGAAGATGAGCTGGGACCGACTCTAAATCAGGTTCTTGCCTTGACTCAAGAACGAGAAAATAGTGAGCTCCGTCTCAGCATTGACCATGAGCCACAGCAATTTTTATAAGAAGGAGAAGATATGACAAAAATAATCTTTATGGGGACACCCGACTTTTCAGCAACCGTCTTAAAAGGACTTTTGACAGATGATCGTTACGAAATTCTAGCCGTTGTGACCCAGCCGGACCGCGCTGTCGGTCGTAAAAAAGTGATTCAAGAAACTCCAGTGAAGCAGGCTGCCAAAGAGGCTGGACTTCCTATCTACCAACCTGAAAAATTATCTGGAAGTCCAGAGATGGAAGCTATTATGAAGCTAGGAGCGGATGGAATTGTGACTGCTGCTTTTGGGCAGTTTCTCCCAAGTAAACTCCTTGATAGCATGGATTTTGCGGTCAATGTTCATGCCTCCCTTCTTCCTAAACACCGTGGTGGTGCGCCTATCCATTATGCCTTGATTCAAGGGGATGAGGAAGCTGGTGTGACCATTATGGAAATGGTTAAGGAAATGGATGCAGGAGATATGATTTCCCGTCGCAGTATTCCTATCACAGATGAGGACAATGTTGGAACCTTGTTTGAGAAATTAGCTGTCGTTGGTCGTGACTTGCTTTTGGACACTTTGCCTGCCTATATAGCTGGGGAAATCAAACCAGAACCGCAGGATCCAAGCCAGGTTAGTTTCTCTCCAAATATCAAGCCAGAAGAAGAAAAACTGGACTGGACTAAAACCAATCGTCAACTCTTCAACCAAATCCGTGGCATGAACCCCTGGCCTGTTGCCCATACTTTCCTTAAGGGCGACCGTTTTAAGATTTATGAAGCCCTACCAGTAGATGGTCAGGGAAATCCAGGTGAGATCCTCTCAATTGGTAAGAAAGAATTGATTGTCGCAACGGCAGAAGGGGCTCTATCCCTCAAACAAGTGCAGCCAGCTGGTAAACCTAAGATGGACATTGCTTCCTTCCTCAACGGAGTTGGACGCACATTGACTGTAGGAGAACGATTTGGTGACTAAAGTAGAAACGGCTAGAAGTATAGCCCTAGCGGTATTAGAGGATGTTTTTATCAATCAAGCATACTCAAATATCGCCTTAAATAAGCATCTCAAGGGAAGCCAACTTTCGCCGGCGGACAAGGGCTTGGTGACCGAGCTGGTATATGGAACAGTAGCCCGTAAATTGACTCTGGAATGGTACCTGTCCCACTTTATCGAGGATAGAGACCAGTTAGACAGTTGGCTCTATGTCCTTCTTCTCATGAGTGCCTACCAACTTCGCTATTTGGATAAGATTCCAGACCATGCTGTGGTCAATGAAGCAGTAGAATTGGCCAAATTCCGTAAAAAAGGCAGTGAAAAATTGGTCAACGCCGTCCTTCGCTGTATCTTGCGTGAAGGCTGGCCAGATATTGCCAGTATCAAGCGAAAAAACAAGCGTGATTCCATTGCCTATTCTCTCCCAGTTTGGCTAGTTGCCAAACTCAAGGAAGAATACGGAGAAGAGCGAGCACAAGCTATTTTTGAAAGTCTTTTGGTGCGTAACAAGGCCAGCATTCGTGTAACAGACTTAGGACGAAAAGAGGAAATCCAAGCCTTGTTGGAGGCCAGTGATTCATCCTTGTCTCCTTCTGGTTTGGTTAAGGAGCAGGGGCATTTTGCAGGCCATGATTTGTTTGAGGATGGAGCCATTACCATCCAAGACGAGTCCAGTCAGCTTGTTGCTCCGACGCTTGATTTACAAGGTGATGAGCAGGTTCTAGATGCCTGTGCGGCTCCGGGTGGAAAAACAGCCCATATAGCTTCTTATCTCACAACAGGTCAGGTTACGGCTTTGGACCTTTACGATCACAAGTTGGACTTAATTCAAGAAAATGCCCAACGTTTGGGGGTTGTAGATCGGGTTCAAAGGCAAAAATTGGATGCCAGAAAGGTACATGAGTTTTTTGGTCAGGATTCATTTGATAAGATTTTGGTAGATGCTCCCTGTTCAGGAATTGGTCTTCTACGCCGAAAACCAGACATCAAATACAATAAAGAAACGGCAGATTTCGCGTCCTTGCAGGAAATTCAGCTAGAAATATTAGGTAGTGTTTGTCAAACACTAGGCAAAGGTGGTATAATAACTTATAGTACCTGTACTATTGTCTCAGAGGAGAACTTTCAAGTCGTACAGGCATTTTTAGAAAGTCATCCTGAATTTGAGCAGGTAACACTAGAACATGAATGTAAGGATATCATGAAAGATGGCTGTATCCTCATCACACCTGAATTGTATGGAAGTGATGGATTCTTCATCAGTCAATTTCGCAAGATATCGGATTAGGAAGGAACTAACACATGGAAATTTCATTATTAACAGATGTTGGTCAGAAACGAACAAATAACCAAGACTATGCCAACCACTATGTCAATAGAGCTGGACGTACCATGATTATCCTAGCTGATGGTATGGGAGGTCATCGCGCAGGGAATATCGCTAGTGAGATGGCGGTAACAGACCTGGGTGTAGCTTGGGTTGATACACAAATCGATACGGTTAATGAAGTGCGTGAATGGTTTGCGAACAACCTTGAGATTGAAAATCAAAGGATTAACCAATTGGGACAAACTGAAGCCTATAAAGGAATGGGAACAACCCTTGAGGCTGTAGCCATTATTGATAATCAGGCTATTTATGCTCACATCGGAGATTCTCGTATCGGTTTGATTCGTGGAGAAGAATACCACCAGTTAACGAGCGACCATTCTTTGGTCAATGAATTGCTTAAGGCAGGTCAATTGACGCCAGAAGAAGCTGCTAGCCATCCACAGAAAAATATTATTACTCAATCTATTGGTCAAAAAGATGAAATTCAGCCTGATTTTGGAATAATCACCCTTGAGCCTGGAGACTATCTCTTACTCAATAGCGATGGTTTGACAAATATGATTTCAGGAAGTGAGATTTCTGATATTGTAACCAGCGATATTTCTTTGGAAGATAAGGCAGCAACCTTGATCCGTTTTGCCAACAATGCAGGTGGTTTAGATAACATCACAGTTGCCCTTATTGCTGTTAATGAGGAGGAAACAGAATGATCCAAATCGGCAAGATTTTTGCCGGGCGGTATCGGATTCTCAAACAGATTGGCCGAGGAGGCATGGCAGATGTTTACTTGGCTAAAGATTTGATTCTAGATGGGGAAGAAGTGGCGGTAAAGGTCCTGAGGACCAACTACCAGACAGACCCGATTGCTGTGGCTCGTTTTCAGCGGGAAGCGAGAGCCATGGCAGATTTGGACCATCCTCATATCGTTCGGATTACAGATATCGGTGAAGAAGAGGGACAACAGTATCTCGCAATGGAATATGTTGCTGGATTAGACCTCAAACGCTATATCAAGGAACATCACCCTCTTTCAAATGAAGAAGCGGTTCGAATCATGGGACAAATCCTCTTGGCTATGCGCTTAGCCCATACTCGAGGAATTGTTCACAGGGATTTGAAACCGCAAAATATCCTTTTGACCCCAGATGGGACTGCCAAAGTTACAGACTTTGGGATCGCAGTAGCCTTTGCAGAGACAAGTCTGACTCAGACCAACTCAATGCTAGGTTCCGTTCATTATTTGTCTCCAGAGCAGGCGCGTGGTTCTAAAGCAACTGTGCAGAGTGATATCTATGCCATGGGAATTATTTTCTATGAGATGCTGACAGGTCATATTCCTTACGATGGGGATAGCGCAGTGACCATCGCTCTCCAGCATTTCCAGAAACCACTGCCATCGGTTATAGCTGAAAATCCATCTGTGCCTCAGGCTTTAGAAAATGTTGTTATTAAGGCAACTGCCAAGAAATTGACAGATCGCTACAAATCAGTCGCTGAAATGTATGTGGATTTGTCTAGTAGTTTGTCTAATAATCGTCGTAATGAACCAAAGCTAGTCTTTGACGATGCGACTAAGGCGGACACCAAGACTCTTCCTAAAGTTCCACAAAGTACTCTGACTTCTATTCCTAAAGCTCCGGTACAAGAGGGAAGACCTCAACCTAAGCCCCAGCATCATCAGACAGAAAAACCAGTACCTAGTCCAAAGCCAACCAAACGGCGTCGCATGAAAGCACGTTATCCAATTTTATTTGCGACCTTCTTGTTGGTTGTGGCATCCTTGGTATGGATTTTATCTAGGACGCCAGCCACAATAACAATTCCAGATGTGGCAGGTCAGACAGTGGCGGAAGCCAAGGAAAATCTCAAAAAAGCCAATTTTGAGGTTGGTGAAGAAAAAACAGAGGCTAGTGATAAGGTTGAAGAAGGTCGTGTTATTCGTACCGATCCTGACGCCGGTACGACACGCAAAGAAGGAACAAAAATTAATTTGATTGTGTCTTCTGGTCAGCAGTCTTTCCAACTCGGAAATTATCTTGGAAGAAAATCTAGTGATGTAGTGGCAGAGTTGAAAGGTAAGAAGGTTCCAGAAAATCTAATTAAGATTGAGGAAGAAGAATCCAACGAAATCGAAGCCGGTACAATCATGAAACAAAGTTTACCGGAGGGAACAACCTACGATCTTAGCAAGGCAACTCAAATAGTTCTGACTGTTGCTAAAAAAGTAAATTCTATTTCAATGCCAAGTTATATTGGTTCAACTCGAGAATTTGCAGTTAATAATCTTACAGAGATATATGGAATTAAAAAAGCTAATATCGAAGTTGTAGAAGTGTCTACTGCTCCTGAAGGAACAGGTGAGGAGACTGTTGTAGAGCAAAGTCCAAAACCGGGTGGAAAAATTGATTTAGCCAGCACACGTATTAAAATTTCGATTTATAAACCCAAAACACCACCATCAAGTTCCTCTTCAACGTCAGTTCCACGTGGTAACCAAGGTTCACCTACTACTCCAAATCAAGGAAATCAACAAGGAAATCAACAAGGAAATCAACAAGGAACGGTTCCTACTCCGACTCAACCAAATAGTGAAGGAAACCACGAAAATTCTCGTGATTAAACGAATCTTTGTCATGATTTCATGGCAAAGATTTTTTTTGACTCCAGATTTGTGATAGAATAGAGGGAGTTGATAAAAGGGGGAACGCATGGAAGAATCAAGAGAATTAAATGCCGTCATCGATGTGATTATGTTAGCTGGAACCACTCTTCTCAAAAGTGGCTCAGAGATTCATCGTGTAGAAGATACCATGATCCGCATTGCGCATTCGCAGGGGATTGTGGATTGCAATGTTCTTGCCATGCCTGCCGCTATCTTTTTCTCCATTGAAAATACCAATATTTCGCGAATGAAACGCGTGACTTCCTCTTCTTATAATATTGAAAAAGTCTGTGATGTCAACCAGATTTCTCGTCAGCTGGTAGGGGGGCAAATTGATTTAGAGACAGCCTTCAAGCAACTGATAGCTTTGCAAGCCCAGCCCCTTCCTTATACTAAGTTGCAGGTAACTTTGGCTGCGACCTTTAGTGCTCCTTTCTTTTCAATTATGTTTAGTGGAAATATCTACGACGCACTTGGGGCAGGAGTGGCTACCTTATTTGGTTTTGCCTTTTCCCTCTATGTGGAGAAGTTTATCCGAATTCCCTTTGTGACAGCCTTTGCTGGAGCCTTTGTATTTGGGATGATTGCCCAGTTTTGGGCTCGCTACACAGGTTTTCCTTCAACGGCAGATTTGATTATAGCTGGTGCGGTCATGCCTTTTGTACCAGGTATTGCCTTGACCAATGCGGTTCGTGATATTATGACCAACCACATAAACTCTGGTATGAGTAAGATGTTTGAATCCCTGCTCATTACCCTTGCTTTAGGGGCAGGAACTTCTGTCGCCTTGGTATTGATGAATTAATATGACACTAACAACCTTTTTATTACAAGCAGTAGCAAGTCTTCTTGCCATTATCACTTTTTTAATCGTACTCAATGTTCAACGTTCTATGCTCTTACCAGGAGGAATTTTGGGCATGGCTGTCTGGCTAATTTATCTCTTACTTAAAGAACCGACCAATGTTATCGTAGCCACCTTCATTGCGGCTATTATCGGTTCTTGTGTCAGCCAGATTTTAAGTATTCTTTATAAGACACCTGCTGTGGTCTTTATCTTGGCCATCTTGGCACCTCTAGTTCCGGGTTATCTCTCCTATCGGACAACTGCTTTTTTTGTGACAGGGGATTACAGTCACGCCATTGCTAGTGCAACCTTGGTTGTTATGCTGGCTTTGGTGATTTCCATTGGAATGGCTAGCGGAACCGTGATTCTCAGACTTTATTCTCACTTACGAAAACAGCATAATGGTTAGAATAATAAGCGACTTGATTTGGTGAATCAAGTCTTTTTTCTCTCTTTTACTGCCATTTGTGATAAAATAGTATAGAACGATTTTTTACAATGAATGATAAAACAGAGGTAAATATGACAATCGGTATTGATAAGATTGGTTTTGCGACCAGTCAATATGTCTTGAAATTACAAGACTTAGCAGAAGCGAGGGGAATTGACCCTGAAAAATTAAGCAAAGGACTCTTACTCAAGGAGTTGAGTATTGCGCCCCTAACTGAGGACATCGTGACCTTGGCGGCCAGTGCTAGTGACTCTATTTTAACTGAGCAAGAGAGAGCAGAAATTGATATGGTCATTGTGGCTACCGAGTCAGGAATTGACCAGAGTAAGGCTGCGGCCGTCTTTGTGCATGGCTTGCTGGGCATCCAGCCCTTTGCTCGTAGTTTCGAGATTAAAGAAGCCTGCTATGGAGCGACTGCTGCCCTTCATTATGCCAAATTGCATGTGGAAAATTCTCCAGAGTCCAAAGTTTTAGTTATTGCCAGTGATATTGCCAAATATGGTATTGAAACACCTGGAGAACCCACTCAGGGTGCTGGAAGTGTGGCTATGTTGATTACACAGAATCCACGCATTATGGCTTTTAATAACGACAATGTGGCTCAGACTCGTGACATCATGGATTTCTGGCGTCCAAATTACTCGACAACTCCTTATGTAAATGGTGTCTATTCTACCCAACAATACTTGGATAGTTTGAAAACGACTTGGCTTGAATATCAAAAACGCTACCAGCTTACTTTGGATGATTTCGCGGCTGTTTGCTTCCACTTGCCTTACCCTAAATTAGCGCTAAAAGGCTTGAAAAAAATCATGGATAAGAACTTGCCTCAAGAGAAAAAAGACCTCTTGCAAAAGCATTTTGACCAGTCTATTCTCTACAGTCAAAAGGTGGGGAATATCTATACAGGTTCCCTCTTCCTCGGACTTTTGTCTCTCTTGGAAAATACAGATAGTTTGAAGTCTGGGGATAAAATTGCCCTTTATAGTTACGGAAGCGGTGCTGTGGCTGAGTTCTTCAGTGGTGAATTGGTTGAAGGATATGAAGCTTATCTGGATAAAGACCGTTTGAACAAGCTCAACCAACGAACTGCCCTGTCTGTTGCAGACTATGAAAAAGTCTTCTTTGAGGAAGTAGACTTAGATGAAACAAATTCTGCCCAGTTTGCTGGCTATGAAAATCAAGATTTTGCCTTGGTTGAAATTGTTGACCACCAACGCCGTTATAGCAAGGTTGAAAAATAATGAAGATAAGTTGGAATGGATTTTCTAAAAAATCATACCATGAGCGCCTCGAGCTGTTAAAAGCTCAGGCGCTCCTTAGTCCTGAGATACAAGAGAGTTTGGAGCAGGATGAACAGATGAGTGTGACTGTGGCAGACCAGCTGAGTGAGAATGTAGTGGGAACTTTTTCTCTGCCTTATTCGATGGTTCCAGAGGTCCTCGTCAACGGTCAGGAATACACAGTTCCTTATGTGACAGAAGAACCGTCCGTGGTTGCTGCGGCCAGCTATGCCAGTAAAATCATCAAGCGAGCAGGTGGCTTTACTGCTCAGGTTCATGAGCGCCGGATGATTGGTCAGGTAGCCCTTTATCAAGTTGATGATCCTGAACAAGCGCAAGCTAAGATTGCCAGCAAGAAGGCTGAACTCTTGGAACTTGCCAATCAAGCCTATCCTTCTATCGTTAAACGCGGGGGTGGGGCGCGTGATTTGCATGTCGAGCAGATAAAAGGCGAAACAGACTTTCTCGTTGTTTATCTCCATGTCGATACCCAAGAAGCTATGGGTGCTAATATGCTCAACACCATGCTGGAAGCCTTGAAGCCTGTCTTAGAAGAACTTAGTCAGGGACAGAGTCTTATGGGAATTCTGTCCAACTACGCGACCGATTCTCTGGTGATTGCAAGCTGTCGCATCGCCTTTCGCTACTTGAGCCGCCAAAAGGATCAAGGACGAGAGATTGCGGAGAAAATGGCGTTGGCTAGTCAGTTTGCGCAGGCTGATCCTTACCGAGCTACTACTCATAATAAAGGAATTTTTAATGGTATTGATGCCATTTTGATTGCCACTGGTAATGACTGGCGTGCCATCGAAGCCGGGGCCCATGCTTTTGCCAGTCGAGATGGACATTACCAAGGTCTCAGCTCTTGGCGTCTAGACTTGGAGACAGAAGAGTTGGTTGGTGAGATGACTTTACCCATGCCTGTAGCGACCAAGGGTGGCTCTATCGGCCTCAACCCTCGTGTAGCCCTCAGTCATGAGCTACTGGGAAATCCTTCTGCCAAAGAATTAGCCCAGATTATCGTGTCTATCGGACTTGCCCAAAACTTTGCGGCCCTCAAAGCCTTGGTCAGTACAGGGATTCAGCAAGGCCACATGAAATTGCAGGCTAAATCCTTAGCTCTCTTAGCAGGAGCCAGTGAATCCGAGGTAGCTCCCTTAGTCGAGCGCCTCATCGCAGATAAAACCTTTAATCTAGAGACTGCCCAGCGTTATCTAGAAAACCTAAGATCATAAAAAAACTCAGACGAATCGGTCTGAGTTTTCTTGTGCTTAAATACTTTTTCCAGGTAATAGAGTAACTGGTAAGAAGTAGCCTGTTGTTGCGACTTCCTTGCCTTCAATCTTTTGCAAGAGAAGATCAACAGTGAGGCAGGCAATCTCTTCCAAAGGTTGCTTCACAGTCGTCAAATGAGGATAGTAATTCTCGATAAAGTAGGTCCCATCGTATCCGATGACCTTGAGCTCTTCTGGGACAGAAATGCCCAGTTCTTGAGCAATTTTAATGACCAGAATAGCTGTCAAATCATCCGAAGCAAAGATAGCATCAGGCTTTTGTCGGGTCAAGATATTCTTGATTTCCATTTCTTTTCTGACAGGAGAAAAGTCACTGGAAACATTGATAATAGGAGCTTTGGGGAGAACAGATGCAAAGCCAGCGTGGCGCAGTCCGGTTGGCGAATTGGAATTGTCATTCCCTGTAATCATGATGATAGACTGGGCGCCTGTCTTAACCAAGGTCTGGGCAGCAAGAACACCACCAGCATAGTTGTCAGAGGAAACGACAGGGATGTCTGGAGACAGGTTTCGGTCAAAGGAAATAATCGGCGCTGTCACACGATTGTAGTCTTCGATTCCCAAGTTGTGACTACCAGAAATGATGCCGTCCACCTGATTGGCTTCCAGCATTTCGATGTACTCGCGTTCCTTCTCAGAGTCGTGCTCACTGTTGCAGATGATGGTCTTGTAACCATTTTTGAAGAGTTGGTGTTCCAATTTATCAATCAATTCTGCATAGAAAACGTTGGAAATATTGGGGAAAATCAAGCCGATTAACTTAGCTGATTTTCCTTGCAGACTACGAGCCAGGTTGTTGGGTTTATAGCCCAATTCTCGCATGGCTTCATTGACCTTTTGAATGGTTTTTTCTGATAAATAGCCTTTTTTATTGATAACCCGAGAAACGGTAGTAGGGCTGACACCTGCAAGTTTTGCGACATCAGTTAGTTTTGCGACCATAATCTAATTCATAGTAAGTTCCAGTTGGGTTTCCAGACTTGATCAGGATACCATTTTGGTCCGCATGTGGGAAGACACGACCAGAAAATACTTTTTCTCCTTTATTGATGAAAATTTCAAAGACAGAGTTATCGATGAAAATCGTAGCAGTAGTAGCCTGGTTATCGATTGGGCAAGAGCGTGTAGTTCCAAATTCTTGGGCATACTGTTCACCAGCCTGGCTACGATCTACTGTCACTTGACCATTTACAAGGTCAAAGTTGATAGAAAGTCCCTTGCCTTCTTTATCAGCAAGTAAGACAATCTCGCTCTGGCTATTAGCTTCCAAGTTGAGTTCGAGTTCGTAAGTGTTCTTGGTTTGGGCACGGTTTGAGAAAGGTTCTTCAGAAGCACGGAGATCCTTGATAGCTGCGACTGGGTATTGGTAGAGTTTGCCATCTTTGATAGTGAGTTCTTTGACTAAAGAGAAGGTTCCTTGGTGGTCAAAACGGTCAGATGGGTAAGAAACATCTGGTAATCCAAGCCAGCTAACTGCTAGAGCACGCCCATCAGGAGCGTTGAAGGCTTGGGTAGCATAGGCTTCGAAACCATAATCCATGTTTTGAAGTTGAGACACATCGACCATTTTGGCATTTTCAGGGTCAAAGGAAGCCCCAATCTTATACATATTTGGATAGATATTATCGTAATCTAAAACTTTTTTATCCAATCCTTGTGGGCAGTAAAGAAGGACAGGTTGCTCCCCTACAAAGACCAGATTTGGGCATTCCATCATATAGGCAGTTCGGTCGTTTGCAAAGTCAAGGTCGCCAACAGCTTGCCAATTGGTATAGTCGTTGTCAATAGCTTTGTAGAGACGAACGAAGCCTTTTTTCTCCAAGTCCTGTCCACCAACGATAGCATAATATTGCCCCTTAAAGTTAAAAATTTGCGGGTCGCGGAAGTGGTCAGTAGAGTCTGCTGGTTGGTCAATCAAAATCTTGTCAATCTTTGTAATCTTGCCATCCTTGTCCATCAAAGCCCCAATCTGGTATGGGTGACGGATCCAGTTTTCATCACGAACATTTCCTGTATAAAATAGGAACAAGTTATCGCCAAACTGCATGGCAGAACCAGAGTAGGCACCATGGCTATCTAATGGAGTATCTGGTAAAACTTTGATTCCAGTTTCTCTAAAGTGAATCAAATCATCACTTTCTAGCTGTGCCCAAGATTTCAAACCGTGGGCTGCACCAAAAGGAAAATTCTGGTAAAAGAGGATCCACTTGCCATCAAAGTAAGAAAAGCCATTTGGGTCGTTGAGAAGTCCTGTTTTTGGCTCAACATGGTAATGAGTATGCCATGGAGATTGTGCCATATTTTCTTTTATATTTTGAATTTCTTCTTGCGTCCAATCTTGATAAAGTCTGTAACGACGCTCAGTAGTCCATTCCATTCATTCATTCCTCCAAAAATCTTATCACATTTAATAGTAACCGTTTTCGATAAAAAATGCAAGCCTTTTATGTTAAAAAAGAGAAAAAACTGTTAAACGTTTATCATAAATTTAAAGCAGGAAATTAATCAACTTTTCAAGAAAATATGAAAGATAATGAAACAAAAGCCTTTTAACTAAGATTTCAAACTTGTTTTTTAAGGAATTCCTGCTAAAACAGTCAAAATCAATCAATCTAAAGCGAGCTTACTAAGTGGATAGAATATTTTTTCTGCAAAACGCTTGACATATTTCTAAAACATGATAAAATAATAGTCGTAGGGCGAATAAAATCGCTTTCAAACAATAACAAAATTTTATATAAGGAGATTTTTGCAAATGACGAATACAGAAATTGCAAAAAAAGTCATCGAAGCCTTAGGTGGACGTGAGAACGTTAATAGTGTAGCTCACTGTGCGACTCGCCTCCGTGTGATGGTTAAAGATGAAGCGAAAATTAACAAAGATGCTATCGAGAGCTTGGAAAAAGTTCAAGGTGCTTTCTTTAACTCAGGTCAATACCAAATCATCTTTGGTACTGGTACAGTTAACAAGATGTACGATGAAGTCGTAGCTCTTGGTTTGCCAACATCATCTAAGGATGAGATGAAGGCAGAAGCTGCTAAACAAGGAAATTGGTTCCAACGTGCCATCCGTACTTTCGGTGACGTCTTCGTACCAATCATCCCAGTTATCGTAGCAACTGGTCTCTTCATGGGTGTTCGTGGTCTCTTGAATGCTCTTGGAATGACACTTCCAGAAGATGTGACAACTTACACTCAAATTTTGACTGACACAGCCTTTATCATCTTGCCAGGATTGGTTGTTTGGTCAACCTTCCGTGTATTCGGTGGTAACCCAGCCGTTGGTATCGTCCTTGGTATGATGCTCGTATCTGGCTCACTTCCAAATGCCTGGGCTGTTGCTTCTGGTGGTGAAGTAACTGCAATGCAGTTCTTCGGATTTATCCCAGTTGTAGGTTTGCAAGGTTCAGTTCTTCCAGCCTTCATCATCGGGGTTGTCGGAGCTAAATTTGAAAAAGCTGTTCGTAAAGTTGTTCCAGACGTTCTTGACCTCTTGGTGACACCATTCGTAACACTTTTGGTTATGTCAATTCTTGGTTTGTTTATTATCGGACCAGTCTTCCACGTTGTTGAAAACTACATTCTCATTGGAACTAAAGCAATTCTTAACTTGCCATTTGGTCTTGGTGGTTTCTTGATCGGTGGGGTTCACCAATTGATTGTCGTGTCAGGTGTGCACCACATTTTCAACTTGCTTGAAGTTCAATTGCTTGCTGCTGACCATGCTAACCCATTCAACGCTATCATCACAGCTGCCATGACTGCTCAAGGTGCTGCGACAGTAGCCGTTGGTGTGAAAACTAAAAATCCTAAACTTAAAACACTTGCTTTCCCAGCTGCTCTTTCTGCCTTCCTAGGTATTACTGAGCCTGCTATCTTCGGGGTTAACTTGCGTTTCCGTAAACCATTCTTCCTTTCATTGATCGCTGGTGCAATCGGTGGTGGATTGGCATCTATCCTTGGACTTGCTGGTACTGGTAATGGTATCACAATCATCCCTGGTACAATGCTTTACATTGGTAACGGACAACTTCCACAATACCTTCTTATGGTAGCTGTATCATTCGCTCTTGGTTTTGCTCTTACTTACATGTTTGGTTATGAAGATGAAGCAGAAGTTGCTACTGAAGTAGAGACAGAACGTTTGGTCCAAGAAGAAACAACTGGTAACATTCCAGCAGCTCTTCAAAATGAAACACTTGTAACTCCTATCGTTGGTGATGTTGTAGCTCTTGCTGATGTTAATGACCCTGTTTTTTCAAGTGGTGCTATGGGACAAGGTATCGCTGTGAAACCAAGTCAAGGTGTGGTCTATGCACCTGCTGATGCTGAAGTTTCAATTGCATTTCCAACAGGACACGCTTTTGGTTTGAAAACAACTAATGGTGCTGAAGTCTTGATCCACGTTGGTATCGACACTGTAACAATGAACGGTGAAGGTTTCGAACAAAAAGTTGCCCAAGGTGACAAGGTGAAAGCAGGCGATGTTCTTGGAACATTTGACTCAAACAAAATCGCTGCAGCTGGTCTTGATGATACAACAATGGTTATCGTTACAAACACAGCTGACTACGCTTCAGTAGCTCCAGTCGCAACAGGTTCAGTTGCTAAGGGGGATGCTGTTATTGAAGTGAAAATCTAATACTCTTCGAAAATCAAATTCAAACCATGTCAGCTTCGCCTTGCCGTAGATATATGTAACTGACTTTGTCAGTCTTATCTACAACCTCAAAGCATTGCTTTGAGCAACCTTCGGCTAGCTTCCTAGTTTGCTCTTTGATTTTCATTGAGTACAATATTCCCTCTCAAAATGAAAACGAACAAATGACATGTTTGTTCGTTTTTGCTTGAATGGTAAGATTTACAGAGGAAAATCTAAAAAATAGAGAAATTTAGCCTTTCGAAATATGCTATAATAAAGAAAATAAAAACAAGAGGTTTATCATGACAAAATTATATGGAAGCTTGGAAGCAGGCGGTACAAAGTTTGTCTGTGCTGTCGGTGATGAAAACTTTAACGTTGTAGAAAAAACACAATTTCCAACAACAACTCCAATCGAAACAATCGATAAAACCATCGAGTTCTTCTCGAAATTCGATAACCTTGCTGGTCTTGCAGTTGGTTCATTTGGTCCGATTGATATTGATAAAAACTCAAAAACCTATGGCTTTATCACAACAACTCCAAAACCAAACTGGGCAAATGTGGACTTGCTTGGTGCCCTTCGTCGCGCCCTCAACGTGCCAATGTACTTCACTACAGACGTAAACAGCTCTGCCTATGGTGAAGTGGTTGCCCGTAACAATGCTGGTGCTCGTATTGAAAACTTGGTTTACTACACAATCGGTACAGGTATCGGTGCAGGTGTCATCCAACGTGGCGAGTTTATCGGTGGTGTGGGTCACCCTGAGATGGGTCATTATTATGTTGCTAGACACCCAATGGACATTGAAAAAGAGTTTAAGGGTGTTTGTCCTTTCCATAAGGGATGTCTGGAAGGCTATGCAGCTGGTCCAAGTTTGGAAGCTCGTACAGGTGTTCGTGGGGAAAACATTGAACTCAACAACCCTGTTTGGGATGTTCAAGCCTACTATATCGCTCAAGCTGCGGTTAATGCGACAGTGACTTTCCGCCCAGACGTTATTGTCTTTGGTGGAGGGGTCATGGCTCAACAACACATGCTGGACCGTGTCCGTGAGAAATTTACATCTCTTCTCAATGGTTACCTACCAGTACCAGATGTGCGTGACTACATCGTGACGCCAGCAGTCGCAGGAAATGGTTCTGCTACTCTTGGGAACTTTGTTCTTGCAAAAGAAGTTTCAAAATAAAGCACAAAATCCGTTTGGGAAACCAAACGGATTTTTTATGTGTCAAAGCATTTGCCAGAAAAAGTCAATAATATAGGTCAGACCGTAGGTATAGACCACGAGGGTAAAAGGTTTGGTCAGAATGATGATGGTCATATAGCGCTTGAAGCTCATCTTGGTCAGGGCAGCCAGCATACAGAGAAAGTCAGCTGGACTAATGGGCCAAATCATCATAAAGATAAAGAAACGGTCAAAACGATTGCCCTTATCTAGCCAACCGATGTACTTGTCGTAGGTGCGCTTGCTGACGACAGACTGGACAAAGGCAGACCCATAGAGGCGCACTAGATAAAAGATAATGGCGCAACCAATTACAATGCCGATATAGTTGTAGATTGTCCCGATGATGTGGCCGTAGATAAAGACACCAGCCACCGAGGTCAAGGCCCCAGGAATGATAGGGACGACCGTCTGTAAAATCTGTAAAAAGATAAAGAGAGGTGGCCCCCAGATACCTGCCTGCTGGATAAAGGCAGAGAGGGTTTCCTTAGACTGTAAAATCCCAGCCTGATAAGCCCAAATACAGAAAATCAAACTCCCAACCCCACCGACAATCGATGAGATGTTGATAACTTGCTGTAGAAGGGGAGAAACAGCTTTCATTTGTTTATCCTGTGACATGTAAACTCCTCATAGATAGTATAACTCTACTATACCATAATTTACGGTTTTAAACTATCTGAGTGTCTAGAGGTAGAATAATTATGGTAAAATGGAAATAATCAAATGCTAAATTAGATTGAGGAAGAATCATGTTGGGATTAAAGTTTAATGGGACTTGGCGCAACTACCAAAAACAGGTCTTGGAAAACTTCCAAGAATACCAAGCAGATGGGCATGTTCACTTGGTGGCAGCACCAGGTTCAGGGAAAACAACTATAGGGATCGAGTTGATTGCCCGCTTTGATAAGCCTGCTCTCGTTTTGGTACCGACGGTGACCATCCGAGAACAATGGGTGGATAGGATTCGCCAGGCCTTTTTAGAGGATGAGAACCAGGTCACAAGTCTCGTGTCTCAAAATCTCAAGGACATGAAGCAAATCACCATCGCTACCTACCAAGCCTTTCACAGCGCTATGCAACAGGTACAATCTCAAGAAGATAACGGCGAGGTTGAGGACTTTATAGGCTTTGACCTGCTTGGCAGACTCAAGGAAAGGGGTGTAGAAACTCTCTGTCTGGACGAATGCCATCACTTGAGAAACGAATGGTGGAAAAGTCTAGAAGACTTCCGTAAAAACTACCAGCAACTGCAAGTCATCTCTCTCACTGCGACACCGCCTTATGACAGTGAACCAGAACTCTGGGATCGCTATCTCCAGATGTGTGGTGAGATTGACCAAGAAATCACAGTGCCAGAACTGGTTAAGGAAGATACTCTTTGCCCTCATCAGGACTTTGTCTATATCTGTTTTCCGACCAAGGAAGAGGACAAGCGCTTGGAGGAGTTTGAAGACACCAAGTGGCAGTATGTCAGTCAACTAGTCCTTGATCCTGACTTCCAAGAGTTGATTCGGAGTTCCAAGGTTCTCAAAGGGAAAATTTCTGCGGATATTCTCCTTGAAGATCCCAAGTATCTCTCGTCGCTCCTCATTTATCTACAAGCTCAAAAACAGGAAATTCCCAAGCATCTACGAGATTTACTGGGAGCTGAAGGCTTGCCTGCCCTCAATTATTATTGGTTAGAAGTTCTCTTGCAAGGCCTTCTCTATCAGACTCCTGACTGGTATGAGGATCCGAAGGAGACAAAGAAAAAGATAGAAGCAGAACTGAAATCAAGAGGACTGATTGAAAAACGTCAGGTTTTCTTGGTCAAATCCAAGGCCAATGACCAAATCCTAAACCAATCTTTAGGAAAACTAGCTGGGATTGCGTCTATCTTTGAAACCGAGTATGCCAGTCTAGGAAAGGACTTGAGACAGTTAGTCTTGGCGGACTATATCCGTAAGGATTTTGCCAGTTATCTGGGAGATGACCAAGCACCAATCACGCAATTAGGAGTCCTCCCTTACTTTGAAACCATTCGCAGAAGTGCACAAAAGCAAGGCTTGTCTGTCCCGATAGCAGTCCTTTCTGGTAGTGTCGTGATCATACCGGCTAGTGTTAAGGCAGAACTCGAAGCACTCATTCCAAACACTAGCTTAAGCTTCTCTGCCATTGGAAAACTCGATCAAGGTACTTATCTCCAAGTAGGCTTCCCATCCAGCTTTAAGGGGATGGTCGCAGCAGTGACCGAACTCTTCCAACGTGGTTCTATCCAGGTCTTGGTCGGAACCAAGTCTCTCTTGGGAGAAGGATGGGATGCCCCTTGCGTCAACTCTCTCATCCTCGGAAGTTTTGTCGGAAGCTTTATGCTCAGCAATCAAATGCGGGGCCGTGCCATCCGTATCTGGCCAGGACATCCAGATAAGACCAGCAATATCTGGCACCTAGTAGCCATCAAACCTTACAAAAATCCAGTCTTTTCTAAGGAGGATCAAGAAGAACAAGACCTCAATCCTTATCAGGACCTACAAACCCTTGCCCGTCGTATGGATCATTTCCTTGGCTTGTCCTATAAGGAAGATACCATTGAAACAGGTCTGGAACGCTTGAACTTTCCTGAGTTTCCATTTAAGAAAAAGAAAATCGAAGACTATAACGAGAAAATCATGGAACTATCCAAGGATCGCGCCTCCTTACGTAAAAAATGGCAGGAATCTCTCATTGTTGCTGATAAGATTGAGATTGTCAATGAAGTTGCAACTGACAGCAAACGAATCCCTCTGCTTGCCCTAGCGGATGCTGAAAAGTGGCTTCGCTATGCTCTGATGATATTTGCCATTAGTCTCCTAGCTTATGTCGTTCGACTAACCTTCTTTGCCTTACCATGGTTGATAGCTCTTTGTTTCCTTTTCCTGGCCATTACAGCCTTTCGCTATTACAGCTACAAGAGTCCTTATAAACGCTTGCGCCAGATTGGTGAAGCTATTCGCAAAGTCATGGTGACTGCCGGGCATTTGTCTGATGACCAGTCGCGCGTGCAGGTCGAGGAGGACAAGGAAAGCTTTAACGTATTTGCCTATCTAAAAGGTGGCAGCATGCGAGATAAGGAGCTCTTTTCAAAGGTTTTAGGAGAATTCTTTGCTCCCGTGGACAATCAACGCTACCTCTTAGTAGCTCAAAAAGCACCAGCAGGTCAGTCCAAGTATTTTGTGGTTCCTAGCCTTTTTGAAAAACGCAAGGAAGATGCCCAGCTCTTCCTAGATGCCGTCGCACCATATCTGGGCAACTACCAACTCGTTTACACCCGCAACGAAGTAGGGAGAAAAATCCTGCTAGAAGCTCGACTCAAATCTCTAGCCAACAAAAACGACCGCATCATTACTAAGAAAAAGGTCAAAAGTGATTTGAAATAGAAGGAAGTGAGCGTTTTCTGGCCGGAACATGATATAATAGATAATTAACTATGAGACAAATTGAAGAGATAGTCTGAAAGATATTGTTAGTAAAAATAGACAGTTCTGACTAGCAAAAGGAAGTTTTTATGGCAAGACGAAAAGATTTTTCTGAATTAACAAGAGTACAAATCCCAGCAGCTCTGCATCTCATGCGTATGGGCTATACCTATCTTCCTCGCAATGGGAAGGAAATTGCAGAAAGAGATCCAGATACCAATATTCTTGTATCTGTTTTTAAGGAGCAATTTTTAACATTTAATAACTATTTAACAGATGAAGATTTTGAGAGAGAATTGGCCAATATCAAGCTGGAACTGGATCAAAATGATTTAGGGCGCTCCTTCTTTAAAAGGATACAGGGACAAGAAGGTGCTGTTTATATCGATTGGGAAAATCCTGAAGCCAATACCTTCCATCTGGCGCTTGAGGTCACTTGTCAAAATGGACAAGATGAATTTCGTCCAGATATAGTTGTGTTTATCAATGGACTTCCCCTTTCTTATATCGAAGTTAAACAACCCAATGCTATCCGAGATGGAAAGACAGGAATTCAGTCCGAACAGGATAGAACTAGATACCGTTTTGAAAATCGTAAGTTCCGTCGTTTTAACAACATTACCCAATTGATAGCTTTATCAGATAATTTACCTTATATCAGTGGTCAAGGTCAACAAAAACAGGGTTCTTACTACGGTTCAAATGCCTATTCAAAAACCAAGTTTAATGCTTTCAAGGAAGAAAGAGAAGTAGATTTTCTGAAATCAATTGTACCTTTAAGAGATGAACAAATTGATTTCGTACTTGAGGATGTGAAGCGTTTTGCTCTCAAATCTCAACCAGAATTTACAACAAACTTACAGCCCGACACTCCCTGCAATACTTTCCTATCATCTTTGTATCAAAAAGAACGCCTGCTTTTCATGCTTCGCTTTGGGCTGGTTTATGTAGAAGAAGAAAGCAAGGAAGGGCAGATACAATTGCAGAAGCATGTCATGCGCTATCCGCAATACTTTGCGACAAGAGCTATCGAAGAAACCATCGCAAAAGGTGTCAAAAAAGGTGTTATCTGGCATACACAGGGCTCAGGTAAGACTGCCCTGGCTTTCTTCAATATCCGCTATCTGACCAATTATTTTTCAAAACAGGGGATTGTCCCTCAGTTTTACTTTGTCGTTGATCGCTTGGATTTGGCAGACCAAGCCTTTAAGGAATTTACCAAAAGAGGTCTAAAAGTTAAGCGAATCAACAATCCTCGAGAACTCAATCAAAAACAAGACGGCTATGATGTCGCCGTTGTCAATATTCAGAAGTTTAAAGATGATTCAGACCTGACCGACCGCTCTGGCTATGATCTCAATCGTCAAAATATCTACTTTATCGATGAAGCCCATCGCTCTTATAACGAACGAGGTTCCTACCTGCCAAATCTCTATCAGGCAGATACCAATGCGATCAAGATTGCCTTGACTGGGACCCCCTTGATTACCTACAAGAAAGATGGTAAGACCAAGGAGAGTCATGCGACCACACGTGATATTTTTGGGGACTATATCCATAAATACTACTACAATCAGTCTATAGATGATGGTTTTACCTTGCGTTTGATGCGAGAAGATATCGAGACGTCCTATAAAGATAATCTCAGAGCCATCAATGAAGAAATCCAACGTGGGGATTTATCCAAAGAAGATATCTTTGCTCATCCGCACTATGTGGAACCAATGCTTGATTTTATTCTGGAGGACTTTAATCGTGCGCGTGATTTGGTTTTTGATGACCAGACCATTGGTGGTATGATTGTCTGTGATTCGTCCAAGCAGGCGCGTGAGCTTGAAAAAAAGTTAGAAGAACGACGCAAAGCTGGAACAACCAACTTGACCTCTGCTCTCATCCTCCATGATGAGGGAGACAAGGAAGAGAAAAAGGAAAAGGTGGATGCCTATAAGGAAGGTAAGATTGACCTCATTATCGTCTATTCCATGCTCCTGACAGGTTTTGATGCTCCCCGCCTCAAGCGTCTCTATCTAGGACGCAAGATTAAGGCACATAACCTTCTCCAGACTTTGACTCGTGTGAATCGTCCTTACAAGGACTATCTATTTGGCTATGTAGTTGATTTTGCGGATATTTCTAAAGAATTTGACAAAACCAATCGTGCTTATCTAGAAGAACTCAATCAAGAGTATGATACAACCCTGACTGGGGAAAATGGAGAGGATGTGTTTGGTTCACTCTTTGTGCCAGCTGAGGAAATTTCTCAGGAACTCAGCAAGACAGAGCGCATCCTCATGGACTATCCAACCTCTAATCTAGAGTTCTTTTCTCAATCAATTGATGATATCAAAGATAGAAAGCAACTAAATGAACTACGAAAAGCTTTGGAATCGGTTAAGCAGTACTATAATATCGCCCGCTTACTTGGTTATGACCATTTGATTAAGCAGATTGATATTGCTCAGATTGCAACTCTGCTCAATGTCATCTCAAGACGCTTGCTGACCTTGTCCCTGATAGATAAGCCAGATGATTTTTCTAGTCGCACCCTTTTAAATCTTGCTATGTCTGAGACTAGTTTTAGTTTTGTCAAGATTGCGGAGGAAGAACTCCGTCTAGCAGCCAATGATTTAGAAGATTTGAAGCGTCGAGTTGCTGGAGGTATCATAAAACAGCGTGATGAGAAAGATCCTGAGTGGGTTTTTCTCTACGAAGAATTCCAGCGCATCATGAAAAAACACTTAATACATGGGCAAGAAGGCTATACTATGGAAAACATCAAAGAAATTCAAAAAGAGTATGAAGAGCTCTTTAAGTCAGTGGAAGATTATCATACTCATATGAGACGTTTGACAATGAATTTTGGCGGAGATGAAATGGCGGCGCGTTCCTACAAACACGTAACCAACTCGACTATGGTAAGCGAGTACCCAGCAGTTTATCATGTCATTAAAGATTCTAAAGTTGTACTGGACCACAAAATCGGTCAAAATCAAGGAGTGCTCGATAATGAGGACTTCTTCAAGAAAATGATTCGAGAAGTCGCTCGAATTTCAATGAAAACCACCCAATCTGCAAGTGATTTGACAAGACAGGTTTTTAACGATATCGTCGAGTCGCTATTTGAAGGATATGAAGAGGAATACCAACACTAATGAATGAAACATATAAAATCCAAGTCCAAGACTTGGTAGATGATTTGAAAGCAGTCTTTACTCATGCAGGACTAGGAGGGGAAGCGGGTGAGTACAAACTCCTTACCCAGTCCTTCCTCTACAAGTTTTTAAATGATAAGTTTTTATATCAAGCCAAGTTGCTGGATGAATCCAACACTTATGAAAACTTGTTGTCAATGGGTGAAGATGACTACGACTGGCTCTTGGAGGATATCGGTACCAGTACGGCTTGGCTCAAGTCTGACCAGTTGATCGAAACGCTTCACCGTCAGCAAAATGAAGCGACTTTCTACGAGAGTTTTGAAAATACCCTCAACCAAATCGCCATTGACAATAACGATATTTTCTCTGTGCATACAGACGGAGACACGGCTATTCGTCTCTTTGATGAACGCTTGATTACAGATACCATCTCAGATAGCAGTAAGCGTAACGAAGTGGCAAAAGCCATCATCAATCTCCTTGCGCGTGTTAAGTTTGATGAGACCATTTTTTCACAAGGTTTCGACTTTTTCTCTACCCTCTTTGAGTACATGATCAAGGACTACAACAAAGATGGCGGTGGCAAGTATGCCGAGTACTACACACCTCACTCTGTGGCTAAGATTATCGCTGATATCCTGGTGGGGAATGACCAGCCATCAAACGTGCGGATTTATGACCCGTCTGCTGGTTCTGGAACCTTGCTGATGAACCTGGCTAGTCGTATCGGTGTGGATAAGACCACTGTCTATAGTCAGGATATCTCGCAAAAGTCATCCAATCTCCTTCGTCTCAATCTGATTTTGAATGGCCTCCAACACTCTATCCATAATATCGTGCAGGGAAATACCATCATCGCCAATCGTCATCCTGAAAAGATGGACTATATCGTGTCTAACCCGCCTTTCAAGCTAGACTTTTCAGAGTGGCGTGACCGAGTGGAAAGCTTGCCAGAAGCCAGTGAGCGTTTCTTTGCAGGTGTGCCAAAGGTTCCAGCTAAGTCTAAGGACAAGATGGCTATCTATGAGCTCTTTGTTCAGCATATCATCTACTCCTTGAAACCAGACGGTCAGGCAGCCGTAGTCCTACCGACAGGCTTTATCACGGCCCAGTCAGGGATTGACAAAACCATCCGCCAACACTTGGTGGACAATCAAATGCTGGCAGGTGTCGTTTCCATGCCGTCTAATATCTTTGCAACGACAGGTACCAACGTCTCCATCCTCTTTATCGATAAGAAAAACAAGGGCGATGTCGTCCTCATCGATGCCTCAAACCTCGGAACCAAGGTCAAGGAAGGCAAGAACCAAAAGACCGTGCTCTCTCCTGAGGAAGAGCAGAAGATCGTCGAAACCTTTATCCAGAAAGAAGCCGTCGAGGACTTTTCTGTTACTGTCTCTTATGAGGATATCAAGGAGAAAAACTACTCTCTCAGCGCAGGTCAATACTTTGACATTAAGATCGACTATGTGGATATCACAGCAGAAGAGTTTGAAGCAAAGATGACAGTCTTTCAAAACAAACTCTCTGACCTCTTCCAGCAATCGCATGCCTTGGAGCAGGAGATTGAAGAGCAGATGAAAGGGTTGAAGTATGACTAGAGTAATTTTAGGGGATATTGCTATTTCTCAAACGGGTCCTTTTGGTAGCCAATTACATGAGGAAGATTATGTTAGCGAAGGAACTCCTATAGTAACAGTAGAACATTTGGGAGATACAAATTTTACACATCAAAATCTTCCTTTCATATCTGAAGCTGATACAAAGAGATTAAGTAAATACATCTTAATTGAAGGAGACATTGTTTTTAGCAGGGTAGGATCTATTGATAGAAATGTCTACGTTGATAAAAATCATGAAGGTTGGATGTTTTCAGGTAGATGTATAAGGGTACGAGCTGATAAAAATAAAGTTAACCCTAGATATTTATCTTATTATTTCAAACAAAATAGTTTCAAAAAGATGATGATGAATCTGGCAGTTGGAGCAACAATGCCATCGTTGAACACAAAAATTATGAATTCAATAGAATTGGATTTATTACCCAGAGAGAGTCAAGATAAAATTGCAAACATACTTTCAGCAATTGATGATAAAATCCAAATCAACAACCAAATCAACCAAGAGTTGGAAGCCATGGCTAAGACCCTCTATGACTACTGGTTTGTGCAGTTTGATTTCCCAGACCAGAATGGCAACCCCTACAAATCATCAGGCGGAAAGATGGTCTATCATCCAGAACTCAAACGAGAAATCCCAGAGGGGTGGGGAGTGGAGAAGTTGGGGGATGTGGCTTATCTAAAAGCTGGCGGAGATAAACCTAGTAATATTTCAGAAATACAAAGCAAAGAAACTCCATTTCCAATATACTCAAACGGACTTGATAACAAGGGTCTTTATGGCTATACTAATAAAGCAACCATTCACAAAAAGAGTCTTACAGTTTCTGCAAGAGGTACAATTGGATACATCCAGAGGAGATTTTCGTCATTTTTCCCGATTATAAGGCTAATTTCTGTAACACCTAAGGAAGAAAAAATGATTGGCTATATTGAGAATTTTTTAAAGTCTATCCAATTTGAAAATTCAGGGTCTGTTCAACGACAGTTGACTGTACCACAGATTGATAAATTGTATATACTTGTTCCAAAGAATGAGGTACTAAAAAAGTATCATTCAATGACGATAAATTATTATTTTGAAGTAGAAAATAATGAACAACAAAACCAAGAACTCATCCAACTTCGCGATTGGCTCTTGCCAATGCTGATGAATGGACAGGTGAAGGTGGAGTAGGGGAATTTCCTTTTTTAAAAATAAAACAAACTTTTTTAAAAAATATAATAAAAAAAGTCATACAAAATGACTTTTTTTGGTATAATAGATTAAAATTGGGAAATAAGGAGCTGGAATCTATGGTGAAGTTAAAGAGTATTGTTATAGAAAACATAAAAAACGTTCAATATGGAGTGATAGATTTTCAGAATAAATCAGACTTTATCAATGTTACGGGTATTTACGGTCAGAATGGATCCGGGAAAACTGCAGTTGTAGATGTATTTGAAGTATTGGCTGCTTTAATAAGAGGTGGGTCTATTCCACCTCATAAAAAGGGTATCTTTAATGCTATAGACAAAGTGGGTGAAAATAACATTACCCTAGAGTTAGAAGTCCCAGAACGTTATAATATTTGGTATAAAGTAAAGTTTGCTGCAAGTGAGCCTACAGGTAGTCAAGATATAATAGTAATAAAAGAAGAGATTGGCTATAGACCCTTAGAAAGTGGTGCTAGATATCGTTATCTAATGAGATATGAGTATGAGGGAAGTAATTTTGATTCTGTGAAACCTCAACACACAGGGACTTTAAAATCTCAAAGAAGCATTATGGGGAAAGATGCGATTAGTGTATTAACAAAAACTATTACTGATGATAATCGTTCCTTCCTTTTTTCAAATGAATTACGTTCTTTCATCACTGCATCAGGAAAGAAAGAACTCTCTACTCTTGTTGAAATATATGGAGTAATGGAGGAATTCTGTCAAAATTTAAGGATATTTAATCAGGAATTATCTAGTATGACAGGTGGAGAAGTCACTCCAGTGACAATCAACTATCATAACCGTGAATCTCATCTTAGTTTTCAAGGAATTATTCCAATGTCTCTTCAAAATGGTGGATTTTCAATACCTGAAGAACTTTATCCTGTATATGATGGGACAATTACTTATTTGAATGAAATTGTTCCTATTATTATACCTGACTTGACACTTGAAATGGAAACTGGGGAAACAGAGACCCATTCAGATGGAGAAAAATATAAAAAAGTCAACTTCATTTCTAATCGTGCAGGTAAGAGATTTTCTTTAAAACATGAATCAGAAGGTATACGTAAGATTATTAGTATGCTTGGATTCTTGGTAGAGGTCTATAATAAGGAAAATATTATAGCTATTATAGACGAATTGGATGCTGGAGTATTTGAATATCTACTTGGGGAACTAATTGAAATTTTTTCTGAAAGTGCTAAGGGACAACTCATTTTTACCTCTCATAATTTGCGTGTTTTAGAGAAGCTTCCTTCTTATAAAGTTGTGTTTTCAACAACTTCTCCTACAAATCGTTATATTCGACTTACAGGGATAAAACCAAGTAATAATTTGAGAGATACCTATTTGCGAGCTATACAGGTTGGAGGTCAAGCGGAAGAACTCTACCAAGGAGTATCTAATAGTAAAATTAAACGTGCTTTGAGAAAGGCAGGTATGAAACTTGGCAAATAAAAGTAGAAAGGTTATTCTAATATTCGTAGAGGGTGAATCTGATGAAACTGTAGTAGGTTTTGTGACAGACTCATTAGTAAAACAATTGAATCAGTTACATATTACACTAAAAGTAATATACGGGGATGTTTTTTCTGATAGAAGATATTCTCTTTCGTCTGGTCCTAAAATTGCAAGTGATAGAATTACTGAGGAATTGGATAAAAAGAAATTGAAAGCAAAGGATTTACTTTTTGTTGCTTTTGTCACAGACACTGATGGAATATATATCGATCCAATGTCTCTAGTGATTGATAGTTCTATCGAACCAAAAGATTCATTTCAATATGATATAGAAACTCAAAGACTATTATTTCCGACACAAGAAAAAAAAGTCGAGATAGTAGAAACTAGACAAAGAAAGTCTAGAAAACTTGCTCAGTTGTTAAAAGAAGGTGAGTCACTCACAATCAATAGAATACAAGTTTCTTGTTATGTATATTATAATTCTGTCAATTTAGAGCATGTTTTATTTGAAAAATTATTACCAGATTATGAAAAGCAGGAAGCTGCTGATAATTTTATTGACCAGTATGATGAAAAAGGTGACGAGGGATTAGATGAGATTTTAGCATTTTTCAAGAGCAGATGCCCAGCAGACGATTATGAAGAAAGCTGGGAATTTATAAAACAGCATGAAATGATGCAAGGATATTCTAATTTGGCTATATTATTTGACAAGATTCAATCCTACAAGGATAAAAAAATGGAGAGCAATGTATAGGACTGATACTTTTGGAGTTATTTCTAGTCGGCAAGAAATCGAAATTCTAAAAATAGAGGAGGTCAGTAATCACTATGAGTAATAAAATTGTTGAATACAAAGACCTAATTGCTTTTCATCCAGGTCAATACGTTGAAGAGTTAATTGAAGATTATAACGTAACTCAAAAAGAATTTGCGGATCGTTTAGGGATTTCTGAAATGAAAATCGGTAAATTAGTGAATGGTGAGGAATCAATTAGTAATGATATTGCTCGGAAGTTAGCAGAGATCACTAATATCTCGATGATAACTTGGCTCAATCTTCAAAGTATCTACGATGTAAAAATTGCGGAAATCATAGAGTAAACATGGTATAATCTCAAATATGAATAATAACAACCAACGTGCCCTTTGCCAGCAACTCTGGGCGGAAAATAAATACCTTGTTTTGAGCCATTCCAGCAATATTTACAATGAGATTCGTCAGTATCTCAAGAATGAAGAGGTGGAGGTAAGTCATGTTCAAGAACTGATCGATCATGCCTGCCAGATTCCAGAACACAGGGGTCAGATTTGCAATGCTTTTCAGCATATTTGGGGCTATTTCAAAAAGAAAGCGACAGATGCTGAGCGTAAGGACTACATGCTCTTGCTGGATAGCTACCGCTTTGGTCAAGCTTCTAAGGAAGACTTGATTGCTAAGACGAGGGAGTTGCTTGAACTTTACCCAAATGCTTATCTACAAAATTCTACCTTGTTGAAAGGAGATTCCCATGAGACTTTGGCATGAGGCTCTGATTTCACAACTTCCCCGTCCGCAACTTTTGGGGCAACATCGAG
Organism: Streptococcus sp. HMSC077D04; assembly: GCF_001808785.1. Classification (GTDB taxonomy): domain Bacteria; phylum Bacillota; class Bacilli; order Lactobacillales; family Streptococcaceae; genus Streptococcus; species Streptococcus mitis_BX. Next base: position 70,707 of record NZ_KV794475.1, read on the forward strand.
AGTGCTGCGCCCTGCGTGGCAATGGCTGGGGGAAAAAGCATGCGACGGTGGACTATGTCTTTACCCACTCGCCCTATCGTCTCTATGCCTATCATCGCTTGATTATGGAGGAGATGGCTGACCGTGGCTACAATGTCAGTCCAGAGTGGTTGGATAAAAACTATCGTGGTAAGACCTGCCCTCCTTATCAAGAATTAGTAGAGGAAAAGTTGACTAGTCCTATATACAGCGAACATGACGCAACCTACTATGAGGAGTGTCTGGCAAATCTCCGAGAGAAGGGGATAGAGCTGGAATAATAGTAAGGATTGCCTTCAATTTATAACTCTTCTCGTATTTTTTCGAATAATAAAGATGAGACCTTTGGAATTTTTCTAAGGCCTTCTTTTTATGAATGTTAGGATTTACTTTTAATAACTTTTGAGTTATAATTAAATTAGAAAGAGATTGCTAGGTGCATACGATTTACTTCTATAAGGACAAAAATGGAAATGAGCCAGTCTTGGATTATATGAGAGAATTGGCCTGTCGTAAAAGTAAGGATAGCCGCATCAAACTCAATAAACTAAATGACTATATCGAGTTACTTAGTCAGCAAGGGACCAGAGCTGGGGAACCCTATATGAAACACTTGGAAGATGAGATATGGGAACTAAGACCTTTGAGAGATCGAATTTTATTTGTAGCGTGGCTTGATGGTAGTTTTGTTCTTTTACATCATTTTGTCAAAAAGACTCAGAAAACTCCTAGAAGAGAAATTGAAAAAGCCAAGCGTGAACTGAAGGACTTAAAAGAAAGAGGGGTAAGTGATGAAGAATAGTGCTATTGGGAGTAACTGGAAGGATGTCAGGTCAGAACTCTTTACCAAGGAGGAAATACTTGAAAGTGATATGCGAGTGGCTATCATGAGTGAGTTGATTGAAGCCAGACATGAGCAAGGAATCAGCCAGAAAAAGCTAGAGGAACTCAGTGGAGTGAGCCAGCCTGTCATAGCTAGGATGGAAACAGGCAAGACCAGCCCTCAGTTGGATACAGTATTAAAAGTCTTAGCCAGTTTAGGAAAGACATTAGCAGTCGTCCCACTTGAACAGAGAAGGAGTTGATAGGAAGAGGTTGGAAAACTTTAACAAATTTAACAGTTATAGTGCCTCAAGTGTATAATATAGAAAAATTATGCTTTATTTATATCAATTGCGAACGAAGTGAGCTTTTAGCGGCTATTTCCCGCTATATTGGTATTCTAGATAATAATTTATTATTATCTAGAACGGGATTTTTGAGACATTCTGGCTCAAAAATTAGGGATGAAATTACGAAGTAAGTTGCACCCGTCCGCACTTTTTCAGGGAAATATCAGAATTACAAAAGAAAAATCAACCTATAGTCTTTTCTAATAACAATTCATAGTCACTTATAAGAATTACTAATAACGTGTTTGTCCAGTCTAACTGAAATATAGTTAAAAAACAAGCTACACAAAGGATTTGAGGCATTTGTATCAAGTCTTTTTCTTTTGTCTAAAACGGAGATATAGTTTCAAACTATATCAAAGCCTAATTTTTTACAATTATACAGATGATTTCTTTTCTGTTAAGATAGTTTCAACAACAAATTTTGGAGGACACATCATGTCAACTACAATCATCGGTTTCCCTCGTTTGGGCGAATTCCGCGAATTAAAATTTACAACTGAAAAATACTTTAGAAAAGAAATCTCAGAAGAAGAACTCCTTGCAGCCGCAAAAGAATTGCGTGCTAAACACTGGAACATCGTCAAAGAAAAAGGCATCACTGAAATTCCATCAAATGACTTTTCTCACTATGACAACTTCCTAGACGCAGCCTTCCTCTTCAACGTGGTACCTGCTTCAGTTCAAAACTTGGACTTGTCTGACCTTGAGCGCTACTTCGCTTTGGGTCGTGGTTACCAAGGAGAAAAAGGGGACGTTCGCGCCCTTCCAATGAAGAAATGGTTCAACACCAACTACCACTACATCGTTCCTAAATTTGAAAAAGACACTCAAGTCAAACTTGCAGGTCACAAAATCTTTGATGAGTTCCAAGAAGCAAAAGAACTTGGATTGAACACTCGTCCTGTTCTTGTAGGTCCATTCACTTTCCTTCAATTGTCAGACTTTGAAGAAGGCGTGAAAGCAGAAGACTTCGTAGATAGCTTAGTGGCTGCTTACCAAGAAGTTTTTGCTAAATTGGCTGAACTTGGTGCGACTCGTATCCAATTGGATGAAGCTGCTCTTGTCAAAGATTTGACAGCTGAAGAAAAAGCTCTCTTCTTGAACCTTTACAACAAACTTTTGACTGACAAAAAAGGTCTTGAAGTCTTGCTTCAAACTTACTTCGGAGACGTTCGTGACGTTTACGCTGACCTTGTGAACTTGCCAGTAGATGCTATCGGTCTTGATTTCGTTGAAGGTAAGAAAACTCTTGAATTGGTTAAAGGTGGTTTCCCAGCTGATAAGACTCTTTATGCAGGTATTGTCAATGGTAAAAACATCTGGCGTAACAACTACGAAAAGAGCTTGGCTGTTCTTGAGCAAATTCCAGTTGAAAACATTGTCTTGACAAGCTCATGCTCACTTCTTCATGTGCCATTTACAACTGCTAATGAAGAATTTGAACCAGCAATCTTGAACCACTTTGCCTTTGCAGTTGAAAAATTGGATGAAATCCGTGACTTGGATGCTATCCGCAATGGTCAAGGTGAAGCAGCTCTTGCAGCTAACAAAGAACTCTTTGCGACTGAGCGTGTTGGTGAAAATGCGGAACTTCGTGCGCGTATCGCTGGCTTGACAGACGCAGACTACACTCGTTTGCCAGCCTTTGCAGAACGTGAAGCTATCCAAGAAGAAGCTTTCAAACTTCCAGCTCTTCCGACAACAACTATCGGTTCATTCCCTCAAACTAAAGAAGTTCGTGCGAAGCGTTTGGCTTACCGTAAAGGTGAATTGTCTCAAGAAGAGTACGATGCTTTCCTTGCTGAAACAATTGATGAATGGATCAAATGGCAAGAAGATATCGACTTTGATGTCCTTGTTCATGGTGAATTTGAGCGTAATGACATGGTTGAGTACTTCGGTCAAAACTTGTCAGGTTACCTCTTCTCTAAAAATGGTTGGGTACAATCATACGGTATGCGTGGAGTTAAACCACCAATCATCTGGGGTGATGTAACTCGTCTTAACCCTATCACTGTTAAATGGTCTAGCTATGCACAAAGCCGTACAAACAAACCTGTTAAAGGTATGTTGACTGGACCTGTTACAATTCTTAACTGGTCATTCCCACGTGAAGACATCTCTATCAAGGATTCAACTCTTCAAATCGCCCTTGCTATCAAGGATGAAGTACTTGACCTTGAAGCTGCTGGTGTGAAAATCATCCAAATCGACGAGGCTGCTCTTCGTGAAAAATTGCCACTTCGTCGTAGCGACTGGTACGAAGACTACCTTGACTGGGCAATTCCTGCCTTCCGCTTGGTACACTCAACAGTAGCGCCAGATACACAAATCCACACTCACATGTGTTACTCAGAATTTACAGATATCATCCCAGCTATCGACAACATGGATGCAGATGTTATTTCCTTTGAAGCGAGCCGTTCAAATCTTGAAATCTTGGACGAACTCAAAGCGAAAAACTTCCAAACAGAAGTAGGACCTGGGGTTTACGATATCCACTCACCTCGTGTGCCAAATGAAGGCGAAATCGACAACACAATCGAAGCCATCCTTGCTAAAGTACCAAGCAAGAAAGTTTGGATCAACCCTGACTGTGGTTTGAAAACACGTGGTATTCCAGAAACAAAAGAAAGCTTGATCCGCCTTGTTGAAGCAGCTAAAGCTGCGCGTGAGAAATTGTAAGATTAGATTTCTCCCTACAACGGTTGTTCAAAATGAAATCAAAAAGAAAAGGATAAGGACTATGTCACGCCAAACACCGTCACTCTCATTTGAAGTGTTCCCTCCCAACCCAGCCGTGGGTAATGATAAGATTATTTCTGCTCTTCAAGATATGCAGGAGTTGGCACCTCACTTTATCAGTGTAACTGCCAGCAATAATAAATTTAATATCAAGGAAACGACGGTCCGTTTGGCTGACTTTATCCAAAATGACTTGGCGATTCCAACCATTGCTCACTTGCCAGCTATTTATCTGACCAAGAACAAGGTCGCTGAAACTATTGCTGACTTGGACAAGGTTGGGGTGCAGAAAATCTTGGCTCTTCGTGGGGATATTATTCCTGATGTGGAACCACAAAAGGATTTCCGCTACGCAACGGACTTGATTGAGTTCATCAAGGAACAAGCCCCTCACTTTGATATTGTTGGTGCTTGCTATCCAGAAGGTCATCCAGATTCACCAAATCAGATTTCAGATATTCAAAATCTTAAGAAGAAAGTGGATGCAGGTTGTTCGAGCCTTGTAACTCAGCTTTTCTTTGACAATGAACGCTTCTATGATTTCCAAGACAAGTGCATCTTGGCTGGGATTGATGTTCCCATTCATGCAGGGATTATGCCAATTCTGAATCGAAATCAGGCTCTCCGCCTCTTGAAGACTTGTGAGAATATCCACCTTCCACGCAAATTTAAAGCCATCTTAGACAAGTATGAGCATGACCCTGAGTCGCTCAGAGCAGCAGGACTTGCCTATGCAGTGGACCAAATCGTGGACTTGGTAACTCAGGATGTTGCCGGTGTGCATCTCTACACTATGAACAATGCAGAAACAGCAAAATATATCCACCAAGCAACCCATGCCTTGTTTAATCACCAGTCTCTAGGATAATAAAAAGCAAACCATTCTTCTCAGCTGAGAGGAATGGTTCCTTTTTAATGGTAAAGACCGCACTTTTTAAGAAAAATATGATAAAATAGACTCTGTACGTACTTGATACAAAGATGAGGGTATAAACAGATTTTTAACTATTCAAATCTGCTATAAAAAGGAAAAATACTAAAGAATAATATTTTTAAACTTTTCAAAGTATCTAATAGTTGAACACGGGCTAAATCCCTAGTGAAAAAGATAGATTTCCTAGTGTGCATCGCACACTGCGTCAATCTCCTATTTTCATACGGGATTCTTCACGCCCCTTGTATCCTGATTTTTGTAGGCAAGGCGTATAATTTCATCAATCCAAAGGGGATTAAAATGACAAAACAAGTGTTTCAAACGACTTTTGCGGGTCGTGAATTAATTGTAGAGACTGGTCAGGTTGCTAAGCAGGCAAATGGTTCTGTTGTCGTGCGTTACGGTGAGTCAACTGTCTTGACTGCAGCCGTTATGTCTAAGAAAATGGCAACTGGGGATTTCTTCCCTCTTCAAGTCAACTACGAAGAAAAAATGTATGCGGCAGGGAAGTTTCCTGGTGGCTTTATGAAACGTGAAGGACGTCCATCAACAGATGCGACCTTGACAGCGCGTTTGATTGACCGTCCAATCCGTCCTATGTTTGCGGAAGGTTTCCGTAATGAAGTCCAAGTCATCAATACGGTTCTTTCTTACGATGAAAATGCATCTGCTCCAATGGCAGCTATGTTTGGTTCATCATTGGCATTGTCTATTTCAGATATTCCATTTGACGGACCAATCGCTGGGGTACAAGTGGGCTATGTAGATGGCCAAATCATCATCAATCCAAGTCAAGAACAAGCAGAGCAATCGCTACTTGAATTGACAGTAGCTGGTACCAAACACGCTATCAACATGGTAGAGTCTGGTGCTAAAGAATTGTCAGAAGAAATCATGTTGGAAGCGCTCCTTAAAGGGCACGAAGCAGTCAAAGAATTGATTGCTTTCCAAGAAGAAATCGTTGCAGCAGTTGGTAAAGAAAAAGCAGAAGTAGAATTGCTTCATGTGGACGCTGAATTGCAAGTTGAAATCATCGCAGCCTACAACAGTGACCTTCAAAAAGCGGTTCAAGTAGAAGAAAAATTGGCCCGTGAAGCTGCAACTCAAGCAGTGAAAGATCAAGTCACAGCCGTTTACGAAGAAAAATATGCGGATCACGAAGAATTTGACCGTATCATGCGTGATGTGGCTGAAATCTTGGAACAAATGGAACACGCTGAAGTGCGCCGCTTGATTACAGAAGATAAGGTGCGTCCTGACGGTCGTAAGGTCGATGAAATCCGTCCTTTGGATGCGGTTGTTGACTTCCTTCCTCGTGTGCACGGTTCAGGTCTCTTCACTCGTGGACAAACTCAGGCTCTTTCAGTCTTGACCTTGGCTCCGATGGGTGAAACTCAAATCATCGATGGTTTGGACCCAGAGTACAAGAAACGCTTTATGCACCACTATAACTTCCCTCAATACTCTGTAGGGGAAACTGGACGCTACGGTGCGCCAGGTCGTCGTGAAATTGGTCACGGTGCTCTCGGTGAGCGTGCACTTGCTCAAGTCTTGCCAAGCTTGGAGGAATTCCCATACGCTATCCGTCTGGTAGCAGAAGTCTTGGAATCAAATGGTTCTTCATCTCAAGCTTCTATCTGTGCGGGAACTCTTGCCCTTATGGCTGGTGGTGTGCCAATCAAGGCGCCAGTAGCAGGGATTGCCATGGGTCTCATCTCAGATGGAAACAACTATACAGTCTTGACAGATATCCAAGGTTTGGAAGACCACTTTGGAGACATGGACTTCAAGGTTGCAGGTACTCGTGACGGGATTACAGCCCTTCAAATGGATATCAAGATCCAAGGGATTACTGCAGAAATCTTGACTGAGGCTCTTGCCCAAGCCAAGAAAGCTCGTTTTGAAATCCTTGATGTGATTGAAGCAACCATTCCAGAAGTTCGTCCAGAATTGGCTCCAACTGCTCCGAAAATTGATACCATCAAGATTGATGTGGACAAGATTAAGATTGTCATCGGTAAGGGTGGAGAAACCATCGACAAGATTATCGCTGAAACAGGCGTTAAGATTGATATCGACGAAGAAGGAAATGTGTCTATCTACTCTAGCGACCAAGATGCCATTAATCGTGCTAAAGAGATTATTGCTGGTTTGGTCCGTGAAGCTAAGGTGGACGAAGTTTACCGTGCCAAAGTCGTTCGTATCGAGAAATTTGGTGCCTTTGTTAACCTTTTTGATAAGACAGATGCCCTTGTTCATATCTCTGAGATGGCTTGGACGCGTACCAATAATGTCGAAGACTTGGTAGCAATCGGGGATGAAGTTGATGTTAAGGTTATCAAGATTGATGAAAAAGGACGTGTGGATGCTTCTATGAAAGCTCTTCTTCCTCGTCCTCCAAAACCTGAACGTGATGAAAAAGGCGAAAAGTCTGAGAGACCTCACCGCCCACGTCATCACAAGGACCACAAACCTAAGAAAGAATTTACAGAAACACCAAAAGATTCAGAATAAGAAAAGGAGAAATGTATGGGATGGTGGCGCGAAACCATTGATATCGTAAAAGAAAATGATCCAGCGGCCCGCACCACTTTGGAGGTTTTACTGACTTATCCAGGTGTCAAGGCCTTGGCGGCCCACCGTCTTTCACATTTTCTCTGGAATCACGGCTTTAAACTCTTGGCTCGTATGCACAGTCAGTTTTGGCGCTTTTGGACTCAGATTGAGATTCATCCAGGTGCCCATATTGATTCAGGTGTCTTTATCGACCACGGATCTGGCCTGGTGATTGGGGAGACAGCGATTGTTGAAAAAGGCGTTATGCTTTACCACGGAGTAACTCTTGGTGGGACTGGTAAGGATGTTGGCAAACGCCATCCGACCGTGCGAAAGGGAGCTCTCATATCGGCTCATGCTCAAGTTATCGGACCAGTAGAAATCGGTGAAAATGCCAAAGTCGGTGCTGCAGCAGTTGTTGTGGCAGACGTACCTAGTGATGTGACAGTTGTCGGTATTCCGGCTAAGATTGTCCGCCTTCATGGTAAGAAGGATGAGCCGGTCATTCATGAAGTCGAAGAAAAACGAGAGTACTACGTCAATAAACTCGAGCAGGCTAAAGATGCCAGTCACAGATCGTCTGGTTTGTAGAGGATGGCTATATGATTCAAGCAAGAAATAAGTTGAGCCAAGAGGAGTTATCTGAGGCGAAAAAACTAATTAACTGTTGCCAAAACTATGACGGTACCTATCGTGATCCTTATCTCTCTAACATGCTTAATTTTGATCCAAACATGCCCGCCTTTTTCCTTTATTATGAAAAAGGCGAACTTGTTGGTTTATTAACTGTCTATGCAGATGATCAAGATGTGGAAGTGACGATACTGGTTCATCCCAATCATCGCCGTCAGGGAATTGCGCGTGCTTTGTTTACGAGTTTTGAGAGAGAAACAGCTTCTTTCCCTGTTCGTTCAGTTACTTTTCAGACAGAGCGTGTTTTTCTAGACCGCCATCCTGATTTTGTTAGCAACTGGGGATTGGTCGAGGATGAAGAAACAGAAACTTGGTTAGGTAAGGATAGAAAACCTTATCCGTTAGAAAAGCTTTCCAATCTTGAAGTTTTGTTAGCAGATAGTTCGTATCAGGATCAAATTAGTCAGTTAAAATTTCAGGCTTTCTCAGAGGAACATGAGTCTAGAGAGATTGTGGATAGATATGTCGCTGAAGCTCTGAAGGATCCAGAAAGTCGCCTATATATTTTGTTAAAAAACGGTCAGGTCATTGGGACTTGTACAGTTGATTTATCGACTAATACGAATTATTTCTACGGTTTAGCAATATCGGAACATGAACGTGGAAAAGGCTGCGGAAGCTATTTAGCAAAATATCTAGTCAACCAACTGATTGAGCAAAATGATAAGAAATTTCAGATTGCAGTAGAGGACAGCAATGTAGGTGCCAAGCGTTTGTATGAAAAGATTGGCTTTGTCAAACAGAGCCAGGTGGTTTATCTGAATGATAAAGGAGCAAGGGATTCCGAAGTGTAGAGACATTCGAACTGAAATTCAATTGAACTGTCAGTGATGAAATTAACTGTTCTTGGGTTTTGGTTTTCCTGACTATTATTTTATGATTAAAATCTATGACACCTTGAGCCGGAAGTAGACAGGAGAGGTGCTTGAATGTTTAAGAATGAACCTTTCTGCT
>NZ_KV794475.1:79881-101619 GCF_001808785.1 Streptococcus sp. HMSC077D04
CAGATTAGAATTGCTGTTGTCTGGCTTATTTTTCTTGTCCAGCAAGGATTTTGCTGAATACTTTGATTAGCTTAGGTATAATCTTCTGGGGCTATCCCGCTAAGTGAAGGCGAAGCAGAACTAGAAAGGAAACTACAAGAATGGCAGTATATTTTTACGGCTGTATCACCATGGATGGCTACTTGGCAGACAGCCAGCACAGAATAGACTGGCTGCATCAGCTTGGTTCTGTAGAGGATACAGGCTATGATGACTTTTACAGGCAAATGGATATCACCATCATGGGCAAGCGGACCTTTGAGGAAATCCAAGATTTGCAAGATGTAGAACGTTTTTATCAAGCTACGGAAAACTATGTCTTTACGCATGATAGGCACCTGCCTGTCAGCAATTACCAGCCAGTAGCTGGGGATGTGGTGAACTTTGTTCACCAGATTGACAAAGGCAAAAATGTCTTTGTGATTGGTGGTAATTCCTTAGTAGGACCGCTCTTGGATGCGGATCTTTTCGACCACCTTATTATTCAGATAGCGCCCCTTATCCTAGGAAAGGGGGTTCCCCTCTTTACCCAAGAGGAAGGGCAGCGTTTTTACCAACTGGATAGCCTCAGACAATTTGGTCCTTTTGCAGAGCTGGTTTTCAGCCGAAAAAGTCAGAAATAGGGAAGGAAGTGAACCGCATGATTAAAATTTACGACACCATGTCTCGTGATTTGCGAGAATTTGTCCCGATTGAGGACGGTAAAGTCAAGATGTATGTTTGTGGGCCAACCGTGTATAACTATATCCACGTGGGGAATGCTCGTTCGACGGTAGCTTTTGATACCATTCGTCGCTATTTTGAGTATCGTGGGTACGAGGTTGCCTATATTTCCAATTTTACGGATGTGGATGATAAGATTATCAACCGTGCCAAGGAAGAAGGCATCACGCCTCAGGAGGTTGCGGACAAGTACATCGCTGCCTTTCGTGAGGATGTGACGGCCTTGGGTGTCAAACCTGCGACTCGCCATCCGCGTGTGGTGGAGTTTATGGTGGATATCATCCGCTTTGTGGAAGATTTGATTGAAAAAGGCTATGCTTATGAGAGTCAAGGAGATGTCTATTTCCGTGTGGAAAAATCTCATAACTATGCCAAGTTGGCCAATAAAACCTTGGAAGATTTGGAGCTGGGTGCTTCAGGTCGTACCGATGAAGAAACGGCACGTAAGGAAAATCCTGTAGACTTTGCTCTCTGGAAAGCTGCCAAGCCAGGCGAGATTTCTTGGGATAGTCCTTGGGGACCTGGTCGTCCGGGCTGGCACATCGAGTGTTCAGTCATGTCAACAGAGATTTTAGGTGATACCATTGATATCCACGGTGGTGGAGCCGATCTGGAGTTTCCTCATCATACCAATGAAATTGCCCAGTCAGAAGCCAAAACAGGTAAGACCTTTGCCAACTACTGGATGCACAATGGCTTTGTCAATATCGACAATGTCAAGATGTCCAAGTCCTTGGGTAACTTTATCACAGTGCACGATGCTCTCAAAACTCTTGATGGACAAGTGCTTCGTTTTTTCTTTGCGACTCAACATTATCGCAAGCCTATCAACTTTACGGAAAAAGCAGTGCGGGATGCAGAGACTAATCTCAAGTATCTGAAGAATACTTACGAGCAACCATTTACAGGAAATGTGGTTACCCAAGAGTTACAAGCATTTAAAGATAAGTTTGTAGCAGCAATGGATGAAGATTTTAACGCTGCTAACGGTATCACAGTTGTCTTTGAGATGGCCAAATGGATAAACTCTGGCAACTATGATGCAAGTGTCAAGCAAGCTCTTGCGGATATGTTGGAAGTTTTTGGTATTGTCTTTATTGAGGAAGTATTGGATGCAGAGATTGAAGCCTTGATTCAAAAACGCCAAGAAGCGCGTGCCAATCGTGACTTTGCGACAGCGGACCAGATTCGTGACCAATTGGCTGCTCAAGGGATTAAGCTCCTTGATACCAAGGATGGAGTGAGGTGGACACGTGATTGATGTCAATCTCATTAACGGGATTGCGCTAGCTTTTGAGGGGGACGCGGTGTATTCTATGTATATTCGCCGTCACCTCATCCTCAAAGGTATGACCAAACCCAACAAACTCCACCAAGAAGCAACCAAGTATGTGTCAGCCAAAGCTCAGGCTCGCCTGATTTCCCTTATGTTGGAGGAGCAAGTACTGACGGAAAAAGAAGAAGAAATCTACAAACGTGGCCGCAATACCAATAGTCATACCAAGGCCAAAAATGCTGATGTGGTGACTTACCGTATGTCCACAGGATTTGAAGCAGTCATGGGCTATCTCCATATGACTGAAAATCTGGAACGTCTTGAGAGCTTGATTTCATGGTGCATCCAAAAAGTGGAGGGCTAGGACATGATGGCAAAAGAACTACAAGACTGGTTTCCTGAAGCTCAGATTTCAGACCAACCAGTAGAGAAAGAGGGCTTTCTCACTCTCCCTCTAGTTTCTCAGCAGTGGATTTTGCTGGAGGAAGCTGGGCTCAGTGAGCGTGAAAAGCAGTTGATTTCTCTTTTGACCCAGCAGGAGCAGGCTCGTTCGCTCAACCCTTGGTATTCCTATTTGATTGAGGGGAAGGGACAGGCACCACAAACTTTTAAAAAGATTCAGTTGGTTTATTGTCATCTGTCCTATTTTCAGCAGGAAAATCTAGCTTCTTGGCTAGATATGATGCGGACTCTTTTTCCTAACTGTCAGACGGTGATTCAGGTCGGAGCTCAGGATTATGTTTTCGTACTTCAACAAGATAAATACACTTCTGTACGAGCTATTTTAAGTGATACGATTGAAGCGGTTGAGTATGACTTTGGACTTCGTCTGTCAATCATGTTGGGCCAAGTTTGGTCTCAGACAGGCCATCAAGCCCTATCAGACTTGATTAAAGCAGAGCGCGATTTGTTCAAGACTTGGTGGCGTCAGGGTCACCAAGGTGTTCATACTTTTTCTCAGCTCTATCTTTGGAGTATGGGAGAAAGGCTCGTGGACCTGAGAGTCATTAAAGAATGCCTGCACCAGATGATCTTGGATCAAGATCAGATTCAGGAAATCATTCTCTCCCTTTGGGAAAATAGTGCTGTCCTAACAAAAACAGCCCAGCAACTCTATCTGCACCGCAATTCTCTCCAATACAAGATTGATAAGTGGGAAGAATTGACAGGGCTTCAGTTGAAGGAATTGACTGACCTGACCCTGTGTTATCAGTTGATTTTACCAGATATTCTCTAAAGTTTTGTGCAAGTTGCACAGAACTTTTTTGTTTTTTTGGTCATCTTGCCATAGAAATGTAAAGCGTTTTCATCTATAATAAAACTATCAAAAGACAAAAGGAGTTCACCTCATGGTAGAATTGAATCTTAAAAACATTTACAAAAAATATCCAAACAGCGAACACTACTCAGTTGAAGACTTCAACTTGGACATTAAAGACAAAGAGTTTATTGTTTTCGTAGGTCCTTCAGGATGTGGTAAATCAACAACTCTTCGTATGATTGCTGGTCTTGAAGATATCACAGAAGGTACTGCATCTATCGATGGCGTGGTTGTCAACGACGTAGCTCCAAAAGACCGTGACATCGCCATGGTATTCCAAAACTACGCTCTTTACCCACACATGACTGTTTATGACAACATGGCTTTCGGTTTGAAATTGCGTAAATACAGCAAAGAAGACATCGACAAACGTGTGCAAGAAGCAGCTGAAATCCTTGGATTGAAAGAATTCTTGGAACGTAAACCTGCTGACCTTTCAGGTGGTCAACGTCAACGTGTTGCCATGGGGCGTGCGATTGTCCGTGATGCAAAAGTATTCTTGATGGACGAACCTTTGTCAAACTTGGATGCAAAACTTCGTGTATCTATGCGTGCTGAAATCGCTAAAATCCACCGTCGTATCGGAGCTACAACTATCTACGTAACTCATGACCAAACAGAAGCGATGACACTGGCAGACCGTATCGTTATCATGTCAGCAACTAAGAACCCTGCTGGTACAGGTACTATCGGACGTGTAGAGCAAATCGGTACTCCTCAAGAAGTTTACAAAAACCCAGTGAACAAATTCGTAGCAGGATTCATCGGAAGCCCAGCTATGAACTTCATCAATGTGAAATTGGTTGGTAGCGAAATTATTTCTGACGGTTTCCGTTTGAAAGTTCCAGAAGGAGCATTGAAAGTTCTTCGTGAAAAAGGCTACGAAGGTAAAGAATTGATCTTCGGTATCCGTCCAGAAGACGTAAATGCAGAACCTGCTTTCCTTGAAACATTCCCAGAATCAGTTGTTAAAGCTACTATCTCAGTATCAGAATTGCTTGGTTCAGAATCTCACCTTTATTGCCAAGTTGGTAAAGATGAATTTGTTGCTAAAGTTGACGCTCGTGACTACTTGCAAACAGGTGCAACAGTTGAACTTGGATTTGACTTGAACAAAGCCCACTTCTTCGATGTAGAAACTGAAAAAACAGTCTACTAAGATAAATAAAACTCAAAACACTGCTAGAGAAATCTGGCAGTGTTTTTTGAGATGTGGATTGATTGAGAGGGAATTTTCTAGTTTTCATATTCTTAAAAAAGTGATAAAATGGTAGGAAGAATTGGAGAGTAGAGATGCCAAAAGAAGAGAATTTAACAGGCGAAGAAGTTGTCGCTTTAACTAAAGAATATTTAACGGAAGAGGATGTCCATTTTGTCCATAAGGCCTTGGTCTATGCGGTGGATTGCCATAGTGGTCAATACCGCAAATCAGGCGAGCCTTATATCATTCACCCTATCCAAGTGGCAGGTATTTTAGCTAAGCTCAAGTTGGATGCTGTAACAGTAGCTTGTGGTTTCTTGCATGATGTTGTGGAGGATACAGATGCGACCTTGGATGATTTGGAAAGAGAGTTTGGTTCTGATGTGCGCGTAATCGTAGATGGGGTTACCAAGCTTGGTAAGGTCGAGTACAAATCTATCGAGGAGCAATTAGCTGAAAATCATCGCAAGATGCTCATGGCTATGTCTGAGGACATCCGCGTGATCTTGGTCAAATTGTCTGACCGTTTGCACAATATGCGGACCCTGAAACATCTTCGAAAAGACAAACAGGAGCGTATTTCTAAAGAAACCATGGAAATCTATGCACCTCTTGCTCACCGTTTGGGGATTTCTAGCGTCAAATGGGAATTAGAAGATCTATCTTTCCGTTATCTCAACCCAACGGAGTTTTACAAGATTACCCATATGATGAAGGAAAAACGCAGAGAGCGTGAAGCCTTGGTGGATGAGGTGGTCACAAAATTAGAGGAATATACGACGGATCGTCACTTGAAAGGGAAGATTTACGGTCGTCCCAAGCATATTTACTCGATTTTCCGCAAAATGCAGGATAAGAGAAAACGTTTTGAGGAAATTTATGACCTGATCGCCATTCGTTGTATTTTGGATACCCAAAGTGATGTTTATGCCATGCTTGGTTACGTGCATGAGCTTTGGAAGCCTATGCCTGGTCGCTTCAAAGACTATATCGCTAACCGCAAGGCCAATGGTTATCAGTCTATCCATACGACTGTCTATGGGCCAAAAGGGCCGATTGAATTCCAGATTCGGACCAAGGAAATGCACGAGGTCGCTGAGTACGGGGTTGCGGCTCACTGGGCTTATAAGAAAGGCATCAAGGGGCAGGTTAACAGCAAGGAATCAGCTATTGGGATGAACTGGATCAAGGAGATGATGGAACTCCAAGATCAGGCTGATGATGCCAAGGAATTTGTGGATTCAGTCAAGGAAAACTATCTGGCTGAGGAGATTTACGTCTTTACCCCAGATGGAGCTGTCCGTTCACTTCCAAAAGATTCAGGACCGATTGACTTTGCCTACGAAATCCATACCAAAGTCGGTGAAAAAGCAACTGGTGCCAAGGTCAATGGTCGTATGGTTCCACTTACAACTAAGCTCAAGACAGGGGATCAGGTTGAAATTGTCACCAACCCGAACTCCTTTGGGCCAAGCCGTGATTGGCTCAATATGGTCAAGACCAGCAAGGCGCGCAATAAGATTCGTCAGTTCTTTAAAAACCAAGACAAGGAATTATCTGTCAACAAGGGCCGTGAGATGCTGATGGCTCAGTTCCAAGAAAATGGCTATATTGCCAATAAATTCATGGACAAGCGCCACATGGATCAAGTTCTGCAAAAGACCAGCTACAAGACAGAAGAATCTCTCTTTGCAGCTATTGGTTTTGGAGAAATTGGAGCTATTACTGTCTTTAACCGTCTGACCGAAAAGGAACGCCGTGAGGAAGAACGTGCCAAGGCCAAGGCGGAAGCAGAAGAACTTGTCAAAGGTGGCGAAATCAAGGTTGAGAACAAAGAAACCCTCAAGGTCAAGCATGAGGGTGGAGTGGTGATTGAAGGAGCCTCAGGTCTCCTAGTGCGAATTGCCAAGTGTTGTAATCCTGTTCCTGGTGACGATATTGTTGGCTATATCACTAAGGGGCGTGGTGTAGCTATTCACCGTGTGGACTGTATGAACCTGCGCGCCCAAGAAAACTACGAGCAACGTCTCCTTGATGTGGAGTGGGAAGACCAGTACTCTAGCTCAAATAAGGAGTATATCGCCCATATCGATATTTACGGCCTCAACCGTACAGGACTGTTGAACGATGTACTGCAAGTTCTTTCAAACACAACTAAGAATATCTCAACAGTCAACGCCCAACCAACCAAGGATATGAAGTTTGCTAATATCCATGTATCCTTCGGCATTGCCAACCTCTCGACGCTAACTACGGTTGTAGATAAGATTAAGAGCGTGCCGGAAGTATACTCTGTCAAACGGACCAACGGCTAATTGTCCTAGCTCTTACTAGAAAGGCTATTATGAAAATCATTATCCAACGGGTTACAAAAGCCCAAGTGAGTATAGAAGGCCAGATTCAGGGAAAAATCAATCAGGGGCTCTTATTGCTGGTTGGTGTTGGACCAGAGGACCAAGAGGAAGATTTGGACTATGCTGTGAGAAAACTGGTCAACATGCGGATTTTTTCAGATGCAGAAGGCAAGATGAACCTGTCTGTCAAAGATATTGAAGGAGAAATCCTTTCTATTTCTCAGTTTACCCTCTTTGCGGATACCAAGAAAGGCAATCGTCCAGCCTTCACAGGCGCAGCCAAGCCTGATATGGCATCAGATTTCTATGATGCTTTCAATCAAAAATTAGAGCAAGAAGTGCCTGTTCAGACAGGGATCTTTGGAGCGGATATGCAGGTTGAGCTGGTCAATGACGGTCCAGTTACCATTATCCTTGATACTAAAAATAGATAAGAAAGACCAAGCCCAGTCGGCTTGGTTTTTCTTATCTATCACAAAATACTCCAAAATGAAATCGTTTCTTGATAGGCTTTTGGGAAGTCTCTTTTCAGGCTTTGGCTTATGCGATAGGAAGGGATGAGGTGTCCTAGGGTTAGGAGAGTTCCCTGAAGGAAAAGTGGAATAACTCTTAAAAATAGCAAGGAGAGCATCATCAGGATATCCCATAGAAGGATTTGTAAGGCAAAGCGCCAGAATCTCGGTCTAATCTGGGAATAAAGGTGACTAAAGTGGTCACAAAGTTGGTTGGAAAGATAGGTCAATAGCACAGGATGAAAGAAAATGAGCCAACCGCTATAAATCAACATCCAATCCCAAGTAAGTCCCTCTTTAAATGTCAAAAATGCCAGCATAATTCCATCGATGATAAGGAGTTGAATGGTCTTGATGGAGATGATTTTTTTCATGCTAAAACCTCCTTTTCCTTAGAGACACTCCCATAAAGAGATGTGTTTATCGTAAAAATCTGGATAGTGTTCTCTTAGGTAGTCAGCCGTCATATAATATAAAGTAGAATGACAAGCAGTGATGATTGGCATAAGAGAGTAAAAACGCTGAGAACTAATGAAGGCTAAGAGGACAAAAAATAGAAAATCAATGGAGAGAATCCCTAAATAGTAGAAGCGAATCTTTTTATTGATTTTAGGATAAATCTCAGCGAATTGATGTTTGAGTCGGACAACCAAGCGAAATAGCAGGAGTCCTTGAGCAAGGAGGAAAATAAAACCAGAGAGCAAGAGCCACTCCAAAGATGTCTCGGGTCTTTTGTTAAAAAATGCGAATAGTAGCAAATCGATGACTGCAATTGCTGTAAAATGGATTCTAAAGAGTTTTTTCATAAGATGACCTCCCTCTTTTATCTAACTTCATTCTACTCCAAAAGAATGGGAGTTACAAGTAAAATGATAAAAATAGCAGAAGGGAGATTCTCTTAAGTCGACTTGTTTTTTTATTTAAGTTTTCTTCTATTATCTTACTTCTTCATCATTCCAGACAAATAAAGCTCCGATTGCATTGAGGATATAAAAGATGTATTTTCCGATATTGGCAAAATTTCCTTGAATACCAGCTTTTGTCAGCTGAACGAAATTGTAAATCAACCAAAAGCCCCACTGAGTTGTTAGTTTCAATGCGTTAAAAGCATTGGCAATGAGGGACAATGCAAAGGCAATAGTTGTTACGTAGGCAAGGAGATTCATCTTTCCTCCATAGCCGATATAGTTTGTCACAAAGGCAAAGAGGAAGGCGATGATTGAAATGATGATGGCCGCCAATTTTAGCTGTTTTGGCTCATTTGGTTGGGTCTGCCTTCTTGCGAAGCTTCCCATTTCTTAATAGCAAAGGTATAAATGAGGAAGGTGACGGGATAGGTAATGATAGCTGCCTTATTTCCAAGGATATAATCAATAGCACCGGACAAAATGGTATTAACAATACCAAAGTAATTTCCCCATTTGCTTAATTTTCCCGTGAAACGAGTGGATAACATGGAAATCCCAACGTTGGTTACGGAAATCAATCCAAAGGGTACAAGTGCTGTCCATGGTCCCCAGTCTACAAATTTATCGAGGCGGGAGTTGAGGTAACCAGATGCAATCGCAATCCCAACGACCAAAGCAACGCCGAAGAGGTCAAACCATTTGGATGTCGCAAAAATTTTTAGTGATTTTTTCATAGGTTAAACTATCTTTCTTTTTTTTTACAAATATTCTACAACTAAATGAAAGTAAAATCAAATGATAGAAATAAAACCCTGAAAATAAAACTTTCAGGGTTGGTAGGGTGCTTGAGAAATTAGTCGATTTTTTCGACATAGAGTTGTTTGGCAATGTCCATACTTACTTGTAAATCCTCGTTTTTACTGAGGATAGTGAAGGTATTGCTAAAGCCATCAAACTGCTGGACTTGGAGTTGGTCACCGATGTGAAGTGAGTGCTTGTCCAGATAATGGAGAATGTCAAAACTATCGTGCACCCGAGTCAGGCGGTAGGCACCAGCTTCCTTGATGTCAGCTAGTGGCAGGTTATTGATTTCAACTAAGAGTTCTCCCTTGGCAGGAATAGTTCCTCCGTGAGGGCAGGTCTTGGGGAATCCAAGTAATTTTTCTAGTCTCTCCACGAATAAATCAGAGACAGTGTGTTCCAAGACTTCAGCTTCCTCGTGAATCTGGTTACTCGTATAGTCTAAATGATGGACTAGAAAAACTTCAATCAAACGGTGCTTACGATAGAGCTCAGAGACCAGTTTGAGGCCGATGTCAGTCAGTAGATAGCCGCATTCCTTGTCCTTGAGGATGAGGTTTTCGCTCTTCATCCGTTTAATCATTTCAGTTACGGCAGGGGGAGAGACTTGCATACGAGCCGCAATTTCCTTGTTGGTAATCTTATGCAAATCTATGCCAATTTCATAAATACACTTTAGATAATCTTCTTTATTCGGGGTCATTCGTTTCCTCTTGTCTAATATCTTTATCTAGTATATCAAAAAAAGCTAGATTTCTCTAGCTATCTGCCACAATGGCTTCTAATTTAGTTCTTTAGCAGCTGCAATTGCGGCTTCGAAGTTTGGTTCAGAGTTGATATTGTCAACGTATTCAACGTAGCGAATCGTATTGTCAGTATCGAGGACAAAGACTGCGCGTGCCAATAAGTGCCACTCATTGATTAAGAGGGCATAATCACGTCCAAAGGAATGGTCGAAATAGTCTGAGAGCATGATGGCATTTTCAATTCCCTCAGCACCACACCAACGTTTTTGGGCAAACGGTAGGTCCATTGAAACAGTCAAGACAACTGTATTATCCAGTCTAGCCAGTTCTTCATTAAAACGACGCGTTTGAGTTGAGCAGATACCTGTATCGATAGAAGGTACGACACTCAAGACTTTTTTCTTGCCATCAAAATCAGCCAGAGATTTTTTAGAAAGGTCTGTTGTAGTGAGAGAAAAATCAAGTGCCTTGTCGCCGACTTGTAGTTGTTTACCTGTAAAGCTCACAGGATTTCCGAGAAAAGTTACCATAAGATACTCCAATCTTTTTTCTTCCATTTTAGCTGAAAAGGTCGGAATTTTCCAATGATTTGACTGGAAATGTGGGCATAGAAAAAACGCCAGCTCATGTGAGAATGACGTTTTTCAAAGGATTATTTAGCCAATCCTTCAGCAATCTTATCAAGGTTGTATTTCATCATGTTGTAGTAGCTGTCGCCTTCTTTACCTTGTTCTGCGATAGAGTCAGTAAAGATTTGTGCGTAGATTGGGATGTTTGTGTCTTGTGAAACAGTCTTCATTGGACGGTCATCCACACTTGATTCTACAAAGAGTGAAGGAGTTTTTGTTTGGCGAAGTTTTTCAACCAAGGTCTTGATTTGGTCAGGAGTTCCTTCTTCTTCAGTATTGATTTCCCAAATATAGGCACTTGGGACACCGTAGGCTTTAGAGAAGTATTTGAAGCATCCTTCACTGGTTACGATCAATTTCTTCTCAGCAGGGATGTTGTTAAATTTCTCCTTAGCTTCCTTGTCAAGTTTGTCTAGCTTATCAGTATATTCTTTGAGATTTTTTTCGTAGAATTCCTTGTTGCTAGGGTCTTTAGCGCTCAATTGTTTTGCGATATTCTTAGCAAAAATCATCCCATTTTCAAGGTTGAGCCAAGCGTGTGGGTCTTCTTTGCCTTTTTCGTTTTGGCCTTCAAGGTAGATAACATCAACGCCTTCGCTGACTGCAAAGTAGTCTTTGTTTTCAGTTTTCTTAGCATTTTCTACCAATTTTGTAAACCAAGCATTGCCACCTGTTTCAAGGTTGATCCCGTTATAGAAAATCAAATCAGCTTGAGATGTTTTCTTAACGTCTTCAGGAAGTGGTTCGTATTCGTGTGGGTCTTGACCAACAGGAACGATACTGTGAAGATCAATCTTGTCACCAGCAATATTTTTAGTAATATCAGCAATGATTGAGTTTGTAGCAACAACTTTTAGTTTTTGACCAGAAGCTGCATCTTTTTTTCCGCTAGCACATGCTACAAGAGCAATGACGGAAAGAAAGAGAACGAGTAATGTACCTAATTTTTTCATTAGATCCTCCAATTTATTGGGGTTTTGCCCCTTATTTTAACAAATGTTTATTTTTCAGTTTCAAATATCGTTGTTTTGGAGCGATAAAGAAGCTAATGAGAAAGAAACTAGCGGCTGTGAGCACGATACTAGAACCTGCCGCAACGTTAAAGCTATAGCCGATAAAGAGCCCCAAAACTGAAGCTGTGGCTCCAAAGGTTGAGGAAAGGAAAATCATGCTTTTTAGGCTATTAGCATACAGATAAGCAGTTGCAGCTGGGGTGATCAGCATGGCTACAATCAGGATAGTTCCGACACTTTGCATGGCTGTCACAGACACGAGAGTTAGAAGTACCATGAGAAGGTAGTGATAGAAATTGACAGGCATTCCCATGGCTTTAGCCAAGAGTTCATCAAAGGAAGTTATCAAGAGTTGCTTGAAGAAAATCCAGATTAACAAGAGAATGGCTGCTCCTACACCCATAGTAATAAACATATCCGTATCTTGGACGGCCAAGATATTACCAAAAAGGATATGGAAAAGGTCAGTTGAACTTTTAGCGACACTAATCAAGATGATACCGAGGGCTAAGAAAGAAGAAAAGGTAATGCCGATGGCGGTATCGCTTTTGATAATCGAGTTTCCCTTGATGTAGGTAATGATGATAGCAGCTAGTAGTCCAAAGACAATGGCTCCGATAAAGAAGTCAAGGCCCAAGATAAAGGAGAGGGCTACACCTGGCAAGACAGCATGTGAAATGGCATCTCCCATGAGTGACATCCCGCGTAGGATGATGAAACATCCCACAGCTCCAGCTACGACCCCGATGACAATGGCTGTTATCAAGGCATTTTGTAGGAAATGGAATTTTTGTAATCCATCGATAAATTCTGCAATCATAGGTCACCTCCACTGAAAAAGAGTCGATTACCGTAAGCTTCTTTAAGATTGGCTTCGGTAAAGGTTTCTTTGGTTGGACCAAAGGCAATCACTTCTCGATTGACAAGCAAGACTTGATCGAAGTAGTGGGGAACCTTGCTGAGGTCGTGGTGGACGATGAGAACCGTCTTCCCAGCTTTTTTCAGATCTCTCAGCGTATTCATGATGATTTCCTCACTGACAGAGTCAATCCCAACAAAGGGTTCATCCAAGAGGATATAGTCAGCTTCCTGCACCAAACATCTGGCAATCAAGACCCGCTGGAACTGACCTCCAGATAGTTGACTGATTTGACGTTCAGCATAGTCAGCTAGGCCGACGATTTCAAGGGCTTCTTGCACTTTCTTCCAATGTTTAGCATTTAAACTGCGAAAGAGAGGAATAGAGGGAAATAGTCCTAGCGAGACGCATTCCTTGACCTTGATGGGAAAGTTGTAGTCGATATTGATTTTTTGTTCGACATAGGCAATTCGGTGTAAGGATTTTTTAACTTCCTTGTCATCGAGAAATGCCTGACCTTGATGTGGGATAATTCCCAGCATACCTTTTAATAATGTTGATTTTCCAGCACCGTTTGGACCAATGATTCCGGTAATTGTTGGTCCTTGGAGCACTAGTGAAATATCCTTAAGTGCCAACGTTTCTTTGTAGGAGACACTGAGGTTTTCGATACGTATCATAAACTTGTATTCCTCCTAACTCTTAATATACCTTAAAAAAAAAATTAAGTCAAGTTAATTTTTAAAAAATTTAAAATAATAACTGAAAATAATGAAAAAGGAAAGTCCATTTTTAATTGCATTCCCAAGCAATTTTTGTTAAGCTAGCAATAACTTAAAAAATGAAAGCGAGAACAAGATGACACGTTATCAAGATGATTTTTATGATGCAATCAATGGAGAATGGCAACAGACAGCTGAAATCCCAGCAGATAAGTCTCAAACAGGAGGTTTTGTTGATTTAGATCAGGAAATTGAAGACTTGATGCTTGCGACAACAGACAAGTGGTTGGCAGGAGAAGAGGTGCCTGAGGATGCTATCTTAGTAAACTTCGTCAAATACCACCGCCTAGTTCGTGATTTTGACAAGAGAGAAGCTGACGGTATCACACCTGTCTTACCACTCCTTAAAGAATTCCAAGAGTTGGAGACTTTTGCGGATTTTACAGCTAGACTAGCAGAGTTTGAACTTGCAGGAAAACCAAACTTCCTTCCTTTTGGTGTATCGCCAGACTTTATGGATGCTAGAATCAATGTTCTATGGGCCAGTGCTCCAAGCACAATCCTGCCAGATACGACCTACTATGCAGAAGACCATCCTCAGCGCGAAGAGCTCTTGACTCTTTGGAAAGAAAGCAGCGCAAATCTCCTCAAGGCTTATGATTTCTCTGATGCAGAAATTGAAGACTTGTTAGAGAAAAGACTAGAATTGGACCGTCGAGTTGCGTCAGTGGTGCTTTCTAATGAAGAAAGTTCAGAGTATGCTAAACTATACCATCCATATGCTTACGAAGATTTCAAGAAATTTGCGCATGCCCTACCTTTGGATGACTTCTTCCAAGCCGTTCTTGGACAAGTGCCAGACAAGGTTATTGTAGACGAGGAACGCTTCTGGCAAGTAGCAGATCAATTCTATAGTGAAGAGGCCTGGCCTCTCCTCAAGGCAACCTTAATTTTAAGTGTTGTCAATCTCTCAACCAGCTATTTAACAGAAGAAATCCGTGTCTTGTCAGGTGCCTATAGCCGTGCGCTTTCAGGAGTTCCAGAAGCCAAAGACAAGGTCAAGGCAGCCTACCAGCTAGCACAAGGTCCTTTCAAACAAGCCTTGGGTCTCTGGTATGCCCATGAAAAATTCTCTCCAGAGGCCAAGGCAGATGTGGAGAAAAAAGTGGCAACCATGATTGATGTCTATAAGGAACGCTTGGCTAAAAATGACTGGCTAACTCCTGAAACTCGTGATAAGGCCATCGTCAAACTCAATGTCATCAAGCCTTATATCGGTTACCCAGAAGAATTGCCAGAACGTTATAAGGACAAGGTAGTGGATGAGACTGCTAGTCTTTTTGACAATGCTCTAGCCTTTGCGCGTGTGGAAATCAAACACAGTTGGAGCAAGTGGAACCAGCCTGTAGACTACAAGGAGTGGGGCATGCCTGCTCATATGGTCAATGCCTACTACAATCCTCAGAAGAACCTGATTGTCTTCCCAGCAGCTATTTTACAGGCGCCTTTCTATGACTTACATCAGTCGTCTTCTGCTAACTACGGTGGTATTGGGGCAGTTATTGCCCATGAAATTTCCCACGCCTTTGATACCAACGGAGCTTCCTTTGATGAAAATGGTAGTCTCAAGGATTGGTGGACAGAGAGTGACTATGCTGCCTTCAAGGAGAAAACACAAAAAGTTATTGACCAATTTGATGGACAAGATTCTTATGGAGCAACCATTAATGGTAAATTGACTGTGTCAGAAAACGTGGCTGACTTGGGAGGAATCGCTGCAGCGCTTGAAGCAGCTAAGAGAGAACCGGACTTCTCAGCAGAAGAATTCTTCTACAACTTCGGTCGCATCTGGCGCATGAAAGGTCGTCCAGAATTTATGAAACTCTTGGCTAGCGTCGATGTGCACGCACCAGCCAAACTCCGTGTCAATGTACAAGTACCAAACTTCGATGATTTCTTTACAACCTATGATGTCAAAGAAGGAGACGGTATGTGGCGTTCACCAGAAGACCGCGTGATTATTTGGTAATGAATCGAATCTAATACTAAGATCCGTAAATCTGCATAGGATGGGTTAAAGAGGTTAACATGAAGAAATTTTTAATGATGCTTTCAGCTATTCTTACTGTTTTTGTTTTAGCATCTTGTGGTGCAAACAAAAAGGATGAAAAAATAGAACCTTCGGCAACACAATCATCTTCTACCAAAGAGGAACAGAAGGAAGGCTCTACGAAGTCAGAGAGCCAAACTAGTACAAGTTCTTCAATGGCAACGCCGTCAACAACAATGGAAACGAAAAGCGAAACAGGAAAAGATTTGTACGAGGGAGTAATAGAGCGGTACAATCACTATCAGGTCCTTTTAAGTAGTGGTGACCGAGAATCCTTGTATGAAAAGTTGAAACAGAACAAGATTTTTTCTGAAGAGTATGGCTATATCTTTACACTAAGCACCTACGATAAACCAGCTAGTCTTCATTATGTATACGCTGATTTAAATAATGACGGTCAAGATGAATTGATTATTGGAGATAAAAAATATATAGGGGCCATTTACTATTTAGAGAATAAACAACCCAAGTTGCTTCATACAGCTTATGTAGCTTCTGCAGGTGGTTTTCGTTCCAGTTTAGTTATTTATGAAAACGGTCAAGTCAGATATGCAGACTGGCAGTCAACACGACCAGAAATGAACTTAAGTCTGTATGCTTTTAATAAAGACGGAGTCCAGAAGATTAAAGAAGGAATATTTCAAATTGGTAGTGATCAAAAACCAGAGCAAATCTTAGAGATTTCTTCTAATGAAGTTGATTTAGCTAAATTTGAATGGAAAGAATTTGAGCCAGCTAACTAATGTTCTATGAAATTCAATACTAGGCTAGATTCTAACATCAAAGAATGGAGAATTGAATAGCAATACACAAAAACCAAGGATAAAAATTCCTTGGTTTTTTGCTAGCTAGAAAAATGGATTAAAAGTCTTTTCGTGAGCGATGGTCGTAGCTGGACCATGCCCTGGATAGACATCATAGTTTGGTAGGGTGAAGAGTTGGGTCTGGATACTATGGAGTAGCTGCTCCGTACTACCAGTCGGAAGGTCGGTTCGTCCAATAGTTTCACGGAATAGGGCATCTCCTGTCAAGACTAGGTGAGCATCAGGAAAGACGATAGAAACACCACCGATAGAGTGCCCTGGTGTTGGCAAGACAGTGAAACGAAATTCCTCTAGTTGATATTCTTCATGAAAGCTAAAGGTGTGTTCTGCAGGTTTTGCGACCACATCTGCCATATCATCGTGGCGAGGAAGCCCAGAGAGATTATCGACGGGAGTATAGAGCCAGCTGGCTTCGCTCTGTGCGATATAGACAGGAGGATTGCCAAAAGTCTCGCGAACCAAGTCCAGACTCATGATATGGTCATAATGGGCGTGGGTCAAGAGAATAGCACAGATCGGTTTGTTGATGTTCTCTATTGTCTGACGAATGGCTTCCCAATGGCTACCAGGATCAACAACGATGAGGTTCTTTTCACCTTCCAGGTAATAGGTGTTTTCATAGGCAACAGGATTCACAGTTTTATGGATTTTCATACTAGCTCCAATCTCAAAGAATGTACTAAATTAAGTATAGCACAGTTAGGGGGAATAAAGTAGACAGAAAGTTTTTCTTTATAGAAGGTTACTTGCTATCTACTTCATTCTGTCTAAAATAGAGATAGCTATTTTTAGAGTTATGAACTAGCTAGAGATTTTAATTGACTGGGATTTAAAATAAAGCTAATGAGCTGGAGAGTGAATTAATGAAACAAGTAAATTGTACTCTGTATTAGAAGGAAGTTTGTAAAAAAGGAAATAAAATATACATGTAAGGTTAAATTGAATCAATATACTAATTTAACAAAAATAGAGTATGAGACCTGTAACAGCTTGCTACATATTATTTTACAAGTAAAAAAATCTGAAAATTGTTGTATTTTTGGAAAATATTTATTTTAAATTTAGAATAAAAAAATAAGTCATTTTATTTGCTACAGACTAGAAAATATGATATCATAAAGTTGTATGTTGTAGACAATTTTATGATATCAAGCTTCACTTCTAACATCTTTTGTTTCATCTGAGGTTACCTGTGAGTTTTCGATATCAATAACTTGTAAATCGACATCAAAATAAAAAAAGGAGGTTGTGGGTCTAAATGAAAGGCAAGCAACAACAAGATTTTAGAGTAGAAAAGTACATCCGTTATGGTATCCGGAAATATAGCTTTGGAGCAGCATCAGTAGCAATTGCAGCTGGTTTGATGTTCCTTGGAAATGGTGCGGTATCAGCAACGGAAGTTCAAGGTGCTGAAGCATCAGTAGCTGCAGCTACTGCCCCAGCAAATCAAGCGGATTCTAATAAAGAGAAGGAAGCCGTTAAGCCAGAAACTAAAGTAGAGGAAGCTAAACCAGAGGTTAAAGCAGAGAAAGCTAAACCAGAGGAAGCTCCGAAAGAAGTAGTAGCTCCTAAATTGGATAAGGCTCAATTAGAAGCTTATGTTAACCAGGTAGCAGGAAATATAGCTGCAGGTAAATATGCAAACAAGACAGACGAAAGTTTGGCTCTTTTGAATGCAGATTTGGAAGCGGCAAAAGCAGCTCTTTCAAGTGCTACTAGTCAAGATGAGTTAAAAGCTGCTTACAACAAACTTGTAACAACTGTAAACTCAAAACTACAAAACAAACCAGTTGAGAAAAAAGAAACTCCAGCAGTTGATACTACAAATGGTAAAGAAACTGTAGGGAAGAGAGCGGGAAATACTGAGAAAAAATCTGAGTCAAACGCAATTGAAAACACTGGTTCTAAAGATGAACGTAATGGCAAAGAACTAGTCCAAGGTTCACACTTACGTTCGGCTAGTGAAGGCTATACCTTAGCTTCTACAGAACTTAGAAAAGAAAACGGTGAGTTTGCAACAGCTACTGGTAAAACATATAAAACATTGGATAACAATGATACGTATCGTATCTATGTTAAAGGATTCCAATCTGAAAACACAGAAACAGTAGCTAGAAACAATCCACAACCTGGGACTGGTGCACGTACTGACCTTCCTTTATCAAAAACAGAAGCTCAAAAACTTGGGCGTGAAGCAGCGATGTGGAATAATAAACTCCGTGCAAGTGGTCAAAATAATAATACTAATTCATATGGATCAGGTGGAGCTTATGAGTACTTAGCGACAGAAATCTATGGCTACACTTATGAACAAGGTAACCATTATGTTTATCTTAAAGATGTAACTAAACGTTTCGAGTTGAGTGATGCAGCTAAAGCAGCAGGATATACTATCAAGAAAGTCACTCCAATGAACTTACCGCCAGGTTTAGGTTATAACGCAAATTCGGATACTGTAGAAGGTTACATCGGAGCAAATATTCAAAATGGTGTTTATGACTTCCGTTATGAATTAACTGTTGCAAAAGACGGTACTGAGCAAAAAGTGTACTTCCGTGACCTACAAGCTGGTTGGATTGGTTGGCAAGATTCAACAGCACCTAGAATTCAGGGAAAATCAACAATGGTAACTGTTGGAGATCAAGTTAGTCATAATTTGGAATATGTTGATAATGATGGTGTAAATAGGGATACGCGAGCTAACTATCAACGTGAAGATGGTTCTAAGTTTGTAGCAGGATCTAAAACGTCACCAGCATCAAGTAGAAAACCAGCAGAATTTGTGGCAGCTGATGGAACTAAAGTGAGATCTATGTCCAACCCTCAAACAGTTACTGCTTATACAACATTAAATGGTAAAACACTTGGTAAAAATGGTGAGAAACCAGTATCTCTTGATGATACTATTCCAGGATTGACATATGCTCCAGAGACAGGTTTAATTACAGGGACACCAACAGAAGCTGGAATCTTTACTGTTGCTGCTTTGGCAAAAGACTACAACTCTGCAAATGCATGGGACATGAACGGTCAAGAAGCTCATGAAAACCTTACAGTTGCGGTTGCACCTAAGATTACAGTGAAAAACGTCGAGGCTTATGCAACTAACGTTCCTGTAACAATTTCTAAAGGTGCTAATAAAGCTGAAATCACAACGCCAGACGGAAAAGTAACTAAGTTAGTTGTTAAAGATGGAAACTGGGTTGTTGCAGCAGGTACAACTAATACGGCTGTAGAAGAGGGTGCGACTTTGGCAGCAGTATCTACTTCAGGTGATACGACTATCAACTTAGCAGTTGAAGCAGAATCGACGAAATATGTTGGCGTCGATAGTATTACTGCGAAAGCAACTACTGATAAAGTTCAAGCATATCTTCAACGTGATACAGTAACTGTTAAAGATCACAATCAAAAAGAATATGTAGCAACATTTAACCGTGCGACAGGTAAATACACACTTCCAAATGAAGATGCATATCACTTGGTTGATAACGGTGATGGAACTTCCACTTTAACTGAACGTCGTATTTATACTGAGGCTCAAGCGAATGGTGACGTTAAGCTCTTTGTTTACGAATTTACTCGTAAATGGAGTGCTAGCTCTACAGCTGCGAATCTTGTTGATAGAGTAGCAGAAATTCGTGCTAAAGGTGAAGTGAAAGAAGTAGGAGATGTTTTCCGCACGGAGACACTATTACCGAATGACCAAACTTCTTCTACTCAAGGTAGAACAATTAAAGTAAGTTACGATTCAGTATCTAATCAATGGACAGCTTCTGATGGTTCTAAAGTGACTGCGACAGAATCAAATGCTGGTTGGAAAATTTCAACTAATTCAGGATTTAGTGGTTATGTAGCTTATCGTGAAGCAGTAGGCACTGATTTAGCTTCTATTCAGAATGCTAAACCAAACTCAACATCAACAAGTTATTCTGAAAATAAAGGAACAACAGTTAACTTAATTGCTTCACCAAAGGCAAATGTTAAATTTACCGATGCAATCGATGATAAATCTAATGCTGAGAATTCAGATATTATCCAAACAAAAGTTACAGTAACTGACCCAGATGGAGCACAAACAGTATTTGATGCTGCAAAAGCAGAAGAGGCTGCTTACATTGCTGCGCAACGTTCTGCAGCTGAAAAAACGAATATTGCTGCTCAAGCGGTGAAAGATAATCAAGAGGCTCAAAATACATTAGCAAACTTGCAAGAACGTTTAGATCGCCTTACTAGAATTGCAGAAGATGCTCAATTGGCATTGGATAATCTAAAGCTTCGTTCAATTTCACCGACAGCTGAAAAAATGGCTCAAGATGCACTTGATAAAGCAAATGAGCTTAAAGCAGCCACTGAAGCAGAAATTGCCGCTTCTAAAGGAAGTGTTGCAACTCTTGATACAAAAGTAACTACATCTCGTGCAGACGCATTGGCGGCTGAGAAAGCTGTTGAATTGGCTCGCACTGCTTTGATTAATGCAGCTCAAACTAATCTAGCAAATGCAACAGCATATACTCTTAATAAACTTGGACGTTACAAAGTAACAGTTTCAGGAGTAGACTCAAATGGTGTTGTTACTACACCTACAGTAGGTGGAACTGATTCTGGAGCTTTGACTGATGATGCGGTTACAGAAACAACATACTACATCGTAGTAACAGAACCAGAGAAATCATCAGGTGCTCAAGGTCAAAAACAAACTGACTCAATGGCCGACAATTTCAATGATGGAAAAGAAGGAACTACAGTATCAAATTACAAACTAGTAGATCCAAAAACAGGAGCTAAAGTTGAATCTTTAACAACTGAAGAAGGAACTTATACTGTAGATCCAACGACAGGTGAAGTAACGTTCACTCCAGTAGAAGGATTTGTAGGAACTGCAAATCCAGTAACAGTAGCAGCTGATGTAACATTTAATGATGAATCAGGAAATCCAGTAACAGTAGCGGTAGAAAATGCATATACACCAACTGTATACGGAATTGCACCATCTGCAGATGAAACTACAGGAAAACAAGGACAAACTCAAACCTCTAAATCAGGAAAAGATCGTTTCTCTGAATTAAATAATACAGATAATACACTAGATGGCACAAATGTTGACTGGACAACAGCTGCCTACTCATTAGAAGGAGCTAATGCTGAAGGTAAAGTGGTAGTTGATGGAGAAGGAACATACACAATTGATCCAACAACAGGTGTAGTAACATTTGAACCACTTCCAACATTTACAGGAAAAGCTAAAGGTGTTAATGTACAAGTATCAGTAACAGCAACTGATTCAGAAGGAAATAAAGTTCCAGTTACTTCAAAAGGTAAATATACTCCAGAAGTAACACCAGTAACACCGACAGGAGCACCAGTTACATCTGAAGGTAAACAAGGTCAAGAACAAACAGGTAAACCTGTCTTTACACAAGGTGATGAAACAGCTCCAATTACTATTAACGAGCAGCAACCAGCTAAATTTGTAGTAAATGGACAACCAGTTGATGACAAAGAAATTCCAGCAACAAAAGATGGAAAAGAAGTTGGTAAATACGTAATCGATCCATTAACAGGTGTTGTAACATTTAAACCAAACAAAGACTTTGTTGGTACACCAGATCCAGCAACTGTTGAAGTTAAAGATAAGAATGGAACACCAGCAACAGCTACTTATACTCCAACAGTAACTCCAGTAACACCAACAGCAGA
>NZ_KV794476.1:0-232 GCF_001808785.1 Streptococcus sp. HMSC077D04
TCACTATATTTAGTCTCACTAACTTCAGTCTCACTAGGGGCTGAATATGAGACGGGGGCCGTTTCATTTTCAACCTGCCCTAGTCTTTTTTTAACACTAGGCCTGTTTGAACTAGCTACTGGGGTAGAAGACAATTCCCCTAAATAAATCTTATTAGCTAGTCTTCCTTTCTCACTTGAAGACTGTTGGACTTCATCAATTAAGTCATATTCTTTAAGAATTTTTTTGATTG
>NZ_KV794477.1:0-380 GCF_001808785.1 Streptococcus sp. HMSC077D04
GATAACATGTTAAAGATAACAGGTGAGGCACGAAAACTAGCTATTGATATGCGTTTGTTGGACTCTAGTTATAGTCTAGCAGACAATCATAAGCTGCTTCAGGTAGTGGATAATGTTGAAAGAATTTATCGTGAGGGAATGGAAAATAAGGCTACTCAGATGATTTTTTCAGATATTGGAACACCTAAGAAAAAGGACAATGGCTTTGATGTTTATTCTGAGATTAAGGCTTTATTAGTTGATAGAGGAATCCCTAGTAAGGAAATTGCCTTTGTACATGATGCCAATAGTGATGAAAAGAAGAATAGTTTGTCTCGAAAGGTCAATGCAGGAGAGGTGCGGATTCTCCTTGCCTCAACTGAAAAAGGAGGAACAGGTTT
>NZ_KV794478.1:0-266 GCF_001808785.1 Streptococcus sp. HMSC077D04
AAATAAGGCCGCAATTTTATCTGGATCTTCTTGATTTTCTAATTTACTCTCTAATGGTTGATTAAAATTCCAATCTTTTGTCATTCACTCATTTCATCCTTTCTAAATTCAGAATCATCGAATTGTCTTTCTCTACCGAAGGCATGGTCAAGAGCTTCTTCAAAACTCATGTGACTAATGCTTTGACGCCTTTTGAACGTCGCAAACATCGCTGTCTCCAGTTGCTCTTTGTAAGCAGCGAGTTTTTCTGTCTCTCTTGCTACCTT
>NZ_KV794479.1:0-914 GCF_001808785.1 Streptococcus sp. HMSC077D04
TAATACATACCCAGAAGGTGGTAAGTTCGATAAAGATAAAGATACAGATCAAGAGTTCAAAGTAACGCTTAAAGCTAAAGAAGTTACAGTAACACCAGATCAACCAAAAACACCAGGAACTCCAGTAGATCCAAATAACCCAGATGGACCTAAATACCCAGCTGGCTTGGAAGAAAAAGATCTAAACAAAACTGTTACACGTACAATCACTTATGTGTACGAAGATGGAACTCCAGTATTAAATGAAGATGGAACACCAAAAACAGTAACACAAGAAGCTAAATTTACACGTGAAGCTAAGGTCAACTTAGTAACAGGTGAAGTGACTTACGGAGACTGGACACCAGCACAAGACTTAGCTGAAGTTAAATCACCAGTAGTTAAAGGATACTTAGCTGACAAAGCAAGTGTTGCGGTGGTAAATGTAACAGGTGATTCTGAAGATATTAAAGAAGTAGTAACATACAAACCACTAGGATCATGGGTACCAAATATCCCGGGACAACCAACAAACCCAATCAAATATCCGAATAATCCAGATGATCCAACAAAACCAGGAACTGATAAACCGGTATTACCATACGTACCAGGTATGACTCCAAAAGATGGAAATGGACAACCACTTAAACCAGTAGATCCACAAGATCCAACTAAAGGATATGTCATTCCAGATATTCCAAACGATCCAACTCAAAGTACGCCGATTAACTACGTAAAAGATACTCAAAAAGCTAAAACAACTTTCGTAGATGAAAAAGGAAACCCAATTCCAGGTGTTGATGCTATTACTGAAGAAGGTGACTCAGATACACCACTTACAAAAGAGGCTGATGTAAAAGCGAAAATCAAAGAACTTGAAAACAAAGGATATGAATTAGTATCTAATACATACCCAGAAGGTGGTAAGTTCGATA
>NZ_KV794480.1:0-201 GCF_001808785.1 Streptococcus sp. HMSC077D04
AAAAAATTTGGAAGAGATTCAGAACCCCTGCGTTTTTAATATCAAGCTTTGAACTATTAACAGTTTCCATTCATCTTCAAGATGCGCAAGATATTGCTTTCTTTGAGGAACAATTGTCCAAGGCACCAGATTTTAAAGGAGGCAAAGCTACACTTGTTGCTCAAGCCCAAGCCATAAAAGATATTGTGTTCAATAAAGAAG
>NZ_KV794481.1:0-708 GCF_001808785.1 Streptococcus sp. HMSC077D04
ATCCTTATCCGATAAGGGACTTTCATAAAAGATAGTTTTTTTGAACAGTCCCTTATATTTTCCCCTTTTACTCGCTTCTTCTGACTTGTAAACATCTAGTGCTTCCTCATCAGTCAAATGAAGTTGCACGAATCGGTCTATTTTATGTTCAGACAAAGAACTGTCCCAGGCTTTAAAATCTCCCTTCTCGTCTACATAATAACAAATTTCGTCTACTTTTGAACTTTTCCGAATACCATGCGTATCTCGGTAATAAATTTGATTTCCCTCATATCCAAAAGAATAGAGCGCTAAGTCCTCACGTATACGACTTGGGATCGAATTATCCACTTCTTCTTGGATAAAAACAGGTGCTTTCAAAGAATTGTCAATTGGTTTAGGTTCTTCCACATTCTCTAATGCTTTCATTATGTCAGTAGATAATGTTTCTAATCCCCCCTTAACATTGAGAGTTCCTCCATTAAAATTACGTACCTCATATTCACCCAAAACTTGTGTATTGTATTCCCCATCAAAATATGGATTAATCCAGACACGCTTATCCTCTTCAAAGGGAATAGAGCCACTAAAGACAAGCTCATCTTCATTAAGATTCTTTGCTTGATCCTTTTGAAAGAAGAGGAGGTCTGTGGTCACTCGAGTACCTGCAATCTTTTTAAAAGCCGTATCTGGCAACCGAACTCCCCCTAAAAAATGAGTGTTGGATTT
>NZ_KV794481.1:808-1600 GCF_001808785.1 Streptococcus sp. HMSC077D04
CTCATATTCACCCAAAACTTGTGTATTGTATTTCCCATCAAAATAAGGATTGATCCAGACACGCTTATCCTCCTCAAAGGGAATAGAGCCACTAAAGACAAGCTCATCTTCATTAAGATTCTTTGCTTGATCCTTTTGAAAGAAGAGGAGGTCTGTGGTCACTTGAGTACCTGCAATCTTTTTAAAAACCGTATCCGGCAAACGAACTCCCCCTAAAAAATGAGTGTTGGATTTAATTTCTTGTAAGACATTATCTGTCCGCTTATCCATTGTCCCGATAGATGAGATAATCGACACTTGTCCTCCATCTCTTACTAAATCAAGTGAGTGTTTGACAAAGTAATCATGAATCATATAAGGTTTATCATAGTTTTTATCTGCAATCCGAAAATTTCCAAACGGAACATTCGTTAAGACTAAATCAAAACTATTATTTTGATAGGGGACTTCTTCAAATCCTCGCACTTCAATATGGGTATTGGGGTGGAGTTGTTTTGCGATTGCGCCTGTCACGCTGTCTAATTCAACTCCATAGAGTTCTGATCTCTCTCGTATACTGCTAGGCATAGCCGCAAAGAAGTTCCCAGTCCCCATAGAAGGATCTAATATCCTTCCTCCCTCAAAACCATCATCCAGTAATTTTTGCCAAATCTGGCGAATAATCATTGGGTCTGTATAATAGGCTGTAAGAGAACTTTGTTTCATGGTGGAGTATTCTGATTTACTTACTAAGCTTCTAAGAGTTAAACGTTCTGATTCGTACTTTGGATTGAGTTCATCGAAAAATTCATT
>NZ_KV794481.1:1700-2284 GCF_001808785.1 Streptococcus sp. HMSC077D04
GGGTGGAGTTGTTTTGCGATTGCGCCTGTCACACTGTCTAATTCAACCCCATAGAGTTCTGATTTATCTCGTATACTTCTAGGCATCGCCGCAAAGAAGTTCCCAGTCCCCATAGAAGGATCTAATATCCTTCCTCCCTCAAAACCATCATCCAGTAATTTTTGCCAAATCTGACGAATAATCATTGGGTCTGTATAATAGGCTGTGAGAGAACTTTGTTTCATGGTCGAGTATTCTGATTTACTTACTAAACTCTTAAGAGTTAAACGTTCTGTTTCATACTTTGGATTGAGTTCATCGAAAAATTCATTGGCAAGACCACCCCATCCGACATACTTGGCGAGTAGCTCTTGTTCTTCTGGATTCGCTTGTCGTCCCTCTTTTTCTAATCTTTTAACAAGTTCAATTGCGGCGATATTCGTTTCAATTTTTTCTCTATTTGTCTTAGGATAAAAGTCCTCTAAATCATCTGGAAAAACAAAATCTTGAACAGGGACATCCGTCTCTTCTATGCCTACAATAAGCGTTTCTGTTTCCTTATCCTTTTCATTTTCTTCTTCCAGGTAGGAAAACAAATCTATTTC
>NZ_KV794481.1:2384-3067 GCF_001808785.1 Streptococcus sp. HMSC077D04
ACAAGTTCAATTGCGGCGATATTCGTTTCAATCTTTTCTCGATTTGTCTTAGGATAAAAGTCCTCTAAGTCATCTGGAAAAACAAAATCTTGAACAGTAACATCCGTCTCTTCTATACCTGAAATTAAAGGTTTTGTTTCCTTATCCTTTTCCTTTTCATTATCTTCTTCCAGGTAGGAAAACAAATCTATTTCCTGATTTTCACTTGATGAATCCATCTCAATCTCTGAATCTTCTTTTTCAAGTTCTACATGAGACAATACTTGTTCAATCTCTGCCAAACTGTTCAAGTATAAGATAGGATTCTCTTCAAATAACTGGTTGGAATCACTGAATAGTTCTAGGCGAACCAAGTCATTTAACTGAGCATTTTCAATCGAAACCAACTGAAATACTTGTCCTTTATAACTTACTTGTGAACCGATTGGATATTCCCTCAAAGCTTCTTCTACAATTTTATCTACTTTAGATAGGGAATGAACTTCCACATTTTCTTCTACCTGGTCAATATTATCTAAAGGTAAGACTGCTTTCTCTACTTGCTTAGACTTTTCTCTTATAGCCTTTACTTCATCAAAATGAGTAATAATCTTCAGCTTTTGTGTCAGTGGTAGTTGTTTGTAGTTTTCTTCATGATGGACAAAATCCGTAACAGTATCTAAAGTAGCCATCAATTCTGAACC
>NZ_KV794482.1:0-419 GCF_001808785.1 Streptococcus sp. HMSC077D04
TTAATCCCTTCAGAAACAACAGAAGGAAAAGTAGGAGATGAGTACACAACAACTGGAAAAGTTGTTCCAGGACACCTACTAGTTCGTGTTGAAGGAGAAGCAAAAGGTAAGATTGGAAAAGACGGTTCAACAGTAACATACGTGTACAAACCAATCGGATCATGGATTCCAAACATCCCAGGTCAACCAACAACTCCAATCAAGTATCCAAATGACCCACAAGATCCAACAAAACCAGGACAACCAACAGAAGTGTTACCATACGTTCCAGGATTCACTCCAGAAGATAAAGATGGCAACCCACTTAAACCAGTTGATCCGAAAGATCCATCAAAAGGATATGTAGTACCAAACATCCCAACAGATCCAAGTCAAGATACAGTAATTAACTACGTAGCAAACAAAGCTAAACTAGTAGT
>NZ_KV794483.1:0-221 GCF_001808785.1 Streptococcus sp. HMSC077D04
GTTGCGACAGCTTCAAGTCTTGGTGGGGAAACGGGCTCTACACCAAGAGCAGGTGCTATTGTTTCTTTTGTAGGAGGTACACATGGTACACCAGCCAGCTATGGTCATGTGGCTTTTGTAGAGAAGGTCTATGATGATGGTTCTTTCCTTGTGTCTGAAACCAACTATGGGGGCAACCCTAACTATACCTTTAGAAAAATCTCTCAAGCAGATAGTGCCAT
>NZ_KV794484.1:0-670 GCF_001808785.1 Streptococcus sp. HMSC077D04
AATACAATACACAAGTTTTGGGTGAATATGAGGTACGTAATTTTAATGGAGGAACCCTCAATGTTAAGGGAGTATCAGAAACATTAGCTACTGACATTATGGAAGCGTTAGAAAATGTGGAAGCACCTAAACAAATTGACAATTCTTTGAAAGCACCTGTTTTTATCCAAGAAGAAGTGGATAATTCGATCCCAAGTCGTATACGTGAGGACTTAGCGCTCTATTCTTTTGGATATGAGGGAAATCAAATTTATTACCGAGATACGCATGGCATTCGGAAAAGTTCAAAAGTAGACGAAATTAGTTATTATGTAGACGAGAAGGGAGAATTTAAAGCCTGGGACAGTTCTTTGTCTGAACATAAAATAGATCGATTCGTGCAACTTCATTTGACAGATGAGGAAGCACTAGATGTATACAAGTCAGAAGAAGCGAGTAAAAGAGGGAAATATAAGGGACTGTTCAAAAAAACTGTCTTTTATGAAAGTCCCTTATCGGATAAGGATATTAGTCGCATTAAGGGTATGGTTGATTTGAGAGAGACCTATCAAGCCTTAATTGAAATTCAACGTCATCCAGATTATAGTCAGTCTGATTTTCAGATATTACTTAGTAAACTCAATCGTGATTATGACCGTTTTGTAAGTCAATTTGGATACTTGAATGCCTC
>NZ_KV794485.1:0-878 GCF_001808785.1 Streptococcus sp. HMSC077D04
GGAAGACCTACAAGTGATATAACAGCTGATATAGAAAGCGTTTCTGAATCAGATTCAAGTACTTTAGAAGATACTCCTGATTTTGTTCTTAAATTAAATACTCCTTCACCGGATGTTGAAGAGTTTTCTTATCGTGACGAAATCACTCCTCTTCGTGCATACCGTTTAGCAAGTGGTACTACAACAATCACTTACACTTATGCAGAAGAAAAAACTCGTGAAATCGAGAAAAAAGGTTCTGTAGTAGTTAACTACCAAACAGCAGACGGAGTAGAATTAAAATCTCCTTATACCGATACTCCTGAAACAGTAGCTGAAGTAGTAACTGAACATTACTACGTAAATGCTGATGGACAAGAAGTAGTTGTAGAAGATAAAACTGTTAAAACGCCTAAAAACGTAGCGTACAACACTAAAGAAAATGAAACTGAAAAACCTCAAAAAATTACAGATGCACAAGGAAATGTTTACTACCTAAACGAAGCAAACACAACAACATCTGTAAATGATACAGAAACTACATCACCAGCTGAAACAGGTACAGTAGTAGAAGGTGTTACAAAAGTAACTTACATCTATGAAAAAGCTGGATCAGTCATCGTTAACTACAAAACTGAAGATGGAACTCCGCTTACAGGAACAGTAGTTGGTGATGAAAGCAAAACTGTAGAATCAGGTGCAAAAGACACTGATAATGGTAAACCAGGAACAGCTTATAACACTGCGGATAACGGAATGAAACCAGAACGTATTAAAACTGCAGAAGGAAAAGTTTACCAATTAGTTCCAGAATCAACTGAAGGTGAAGAAACAGGTGAAGTTGAATCAGGAACAACTAAAGAAGTAACATACGTTTATAAAGAAGTTAAAGGTAATGT
>NZ_KV794486.1:0-1055 GCF_001808785.1 Streptococcus sp. HMSC077D04
ACATACGTTTATAAAGAAGTTAAAGGTAATGTTGTTGTTAAGTATGTAGATACAGAAGGTAACACACTTGCTGATGACGAACAAGATGAAACAGATGCTTCTCTAAATGTTAAATACGACACAACTGACCACAAAAAAGAATCTATCGAAAAAGATGGTGTTAAATACTACTTAACAACTAAAGAACTGAAAGATGGTTCTAAAGAAACTGGAGACGTAGTTGAAGGTACTACTGAAGTAACTTACGTTTACGAAAAAGCTGGATCAGTAATCGTTAATTACCAGACAGAAGATGGAACGCCATTAGTAGGAACTGCAGATGGTGCTAATGTGGAATCAGGTGCAAAAGACACAACAGACGCTAAAGCAGGAACTGACTATAACACTGCAGACAACGGAATGAAACCAAACCGTATCACAACTGCAGAAGGCAAAGTATACGAACTAGTACCAACAGCAACTAAAGGTGACGAAACTGGTAAAGTTGTTGCTGGAGAAACTAAAGAAGTAACATACGTTTATAAAGAAGTTAAAGGTAATGTAGTTGTTAAGTATGAAGATACTGAAGGTAACGTACTTGCTAAAGACGAAAAAGACGAAACAGATGCTTCTCTAAACGTTAAATACGATACAGCAGACCACAAAAAAGATGAAATCACTAAAGATGGTGTTAAATATTACTTAACAGCTAAAGAACTTAAAGATGACTCTAAACCAGCTACTGGAGATGTTGTTGAAGGAACAACTACAGTAACTTACGTTTACGAAAAAGCAGGGCAAGTAGTCGTTAACTACCAAACAGAAGACGGAACTCCATTAGTAGGTGTTGATGCGGATGGTGCGAATGTAGCTTCAGGTGCAAAAGACACTGTAGACGGAAGACCAGGATCAGCATATGATACTTCTGATAACGGAATGAAACCAAACCGTATCACAACTGCAGAAGGTAAAGTCTACGAACTAGTACCAGCATCAACTAAAGGTGATGAAACAGGTACAGTAGTAGCCGGAGAAACGAAAGAAGTAACATACGTTTATAAAGAAGTTA
Organism: Streptococcus sp. HMSC077D04; assembly: GCF_001808785.1. Taxonomy (GTDB): domain Bacteria; phylum Bacillota; class Bacilli; order Lactobacillales; family Streptococcaceae; genus Streptococcus; species Streptococcus mitis_BX. Next base: position 1,049 of record NZ_KV794486.1, read on the forward strand.
CTGGTGA
>NZ_KV794487.1:0-203 GCF_001808785.1 Streptococcus sp. HMSC077D04
GCTAAATTTGCCCTCTTCAATATTCAAAGTGTTATGGATTTGACCAAAAGAGATACCCTTGATATGAAGACATGGGGCAAGGAAAAATCAATGGTGTACTTAGTTATCCCAGATAACGATAGTACCTTTCGCTTTCTTTCAGCCCTCTTTTTTTCAACCGTATTTCAAACCCTAACAAGACAAGCAGATATTGATTTTAAGGG
>NZ_KV794488.1:0-210 GCF_001808785.1 Streptococcus sp. HMSC077D04
GTCTGAAGTTGAATGACTTTTGGAAAATAAAATTGCGGATTGACATATACCAATTTTTCTTTCTTGTTCTTATACTTTTGATAGGAAACTTTCAAACCTGTATCATCTGGTGTTTCACCTATAACATCACCCGTTAGAACTCTTGTTCCCTCAATCGCACGGCCATTATGAATGGAATATAAGGTTAAGCGACTCTCATTCTCTCCTTTT
>NZ_KV794489.1:0-721 GCF_001808785.1 Streptococcus sp. HMSC077D04
AAGAAATGAGATTTATTGATTTATTTTCAGGTATCGGTGGCTTTCGACTTGGAATGGAAAGTGTCGGACACGAGTGTATTGGATTTTGTGAGATTGATAAATTTGCTAGGAAATCTTATAAGTCCATTTTTCAAACGGAAGGAGAAATAGAATTTCATGACATACGAGATGTTTCAGATGACGAATTTAAAAAACTTAGAGGGAAAGTCGATGTCATCTGTGGGGGATTCCCTTGTCAAGCATTTTCAATCGCAGGAAGACGATTGGGATTTGAAGATACTAGAGGAACTTTGTTCTTTGAAATTGCTCGAGCGACCAAACAAATCCAACCACGTTTTCTTTTTCTTGAAAATGTTAAAGGCCTACTCAATCACGATAAGGGACGGACGTTCACCACAATCCTTACCACGCTTGATGAGTTGGGGTTTGATGTTGAGTGGCAGGTGCTTAACAGTAAGGATTTTGGCGTTCCCCAAAACAGAGAGAGGGTGTTTATTATCGGACATTCTAGAAAGAAAGGTACCAGACTCCTATTTCCTTTCAGACGAGAAGGTCAAGCAACTAACTCTGAGACTTTGAAAGAACTAGGGAATTTAAATCCATCAAGAAGTGGAATGAGTGGTGAAGTCTATTATTCAGAAGGTCTTGCGCCAACCTTAGTTCGTGGAAAAGGAGAAGGATTCAAGGTTGCGATTCCTTGTATGACACCAGACAGATTAGA
>NZ_KV794490.1:0-352 GCF_001808785.1 Streptococcus sp. HMSC077D04
AGGAAAGAAATAATATCTTGATGAAACGAATACACATGAGGTATCTCTTCTATCTTGCCCTCTTCAGCCAAAAAACTCTCTACCAAGTCCTGCCATTTCTCATCAAAATGTTGCGCTTGATAACGAAGAAATAGGTCCATTTTCTCCCTATCTTTTGGAATTGTTCCACGAAACATAGCCAATAATTTCATTACTTCCATACTCGCTCCTTTCATCTATACGAAAATAGGAGAATCACATGATTCCCCTACAACTCTATCTCCATTTCAACCTTTTGAGGACTGGTTTCTAAATCACTAGACAAAAGAGAAATAGAATCTGTTCTCATGTAGTAAGTATATAAGTCTTCTAG
>NZ_KV794491.1:0-799 GCF_001808785.1 Streptococcus sp. HMSC077D04
GCAGCGAGTTTTTCTGTCTCTCTTGCTACCTTGCTTTCTTGCCTAGTGACCTTTTCTTCTAGGCGTTCAATAATGGTCATATACGATCCTCCTTCATTTTAATATTAGCTAAAACATCTTGATTTTGTTATCACAATTCTAAACATTGAGAGGTTTGTCTTACTGGTTGATTCCTCAATGTCTCTTTTGCAGTCTCGATCATCAATTGTAAATCTGATTTCTTTTCTCGAAGAATATCGTTCCAGTCTACTTTTTCTTTCCCAAATTCATTATTAGGTAAATCCAGTAAAACAGGAAATCCTTCTTGAGATAACTTATCAGAAAAATCTTTTCCTGCATCATCACAATCTACCGCAAGTGTCAATAAATCAGGATGATTATCGAAATAGGTAGTGGTATCACGAATTGTATTGATCAAAGGTAATAACTTTGAAGGTATTACTGTATCTAAAAATTCTAACTTTTGATTTTCTTCAGCTATCAGCCGTAAAGTTTGATAAGCGACAACAGACCTTTTTAATCCCTCCATAGATACCAAGCGAACATCTGATAGGCTTTGTTGATGAAGTTCGTAATAGCTCATCAAGTCGATGAACGATTCACAAAAGACCAGTCTATTTGGTTTACCAATGTCAAAGGATATTCCAACATGTCCATGGCTTCCTTTTAGAATCGTTTTTAACCTTTCTCTAGGAAGAGAGTGATTCTTATAAATTCCTTGTAAGCTTGCTGCCTGCAGCTTATGACGATGATCAAAGCTTTTAAATACAATAACAGGTTCAACTGTTTCATTTGTTTT
>NZ_KV794492.1:0-434 GCF_001808785.1 Streptococcus sp. HMSC077D04
GTAACATACGTTTATAAAGAAGTTACTGGTGACGTAGTAGTTCACTATGTTGACACAGAAGGTGAGACAATCGCAGCTGACAAAGATGACCTTAAAGGTGCATCTCTAAGCGAAAAATATGACACTGCTGTGGATAACAAACCAGAAAAAATCACTGCAGAAGACGGAACTGTATACTACATTACAAAAGCTGGTCTTAAAGATGATTCTAAACCAGAAACTGGAAACGTAGTAGAAGGTAAAACTGATGTAACTTACGTTTACGAAAAAGCTGGATCAGTCATCGTTAATTACCAAACAGAAGACGGAACTCCATTAACAGGTACTGCAGACGGTAAAGATATTGCTTCAGGTGCTAAAGATACTGACAATGGAAAACCAGGTTCTGAATACAACACTGCAGATAACGGAATGAAACCAAACCGTATCACAAC
>NZ_KV794493.1:0-692 GCF_001808785.1 Streptococcus sp. HMSC077D04
AGTTTTTGTTGTTCCCCAATCTTTTGGGATTCCATCAAGGTTTTCTTTGTTCGTAGTTTCTTCATGGCATCCGCCTTGGTCGAACTTTGGGCATGGAGGCTCACAATCAATTCCAAATCTCCTTGCATGAGGTCTCGGATAAACTGATCTCCTAATTCCATGCCGTAGTCTCTCACATAGACAATCTGTAATAAGCGGTCATTGATTTGTAGGTAATTCTTGTTTTTGAAATCTAAGAGATTAGGAGCTATAAAGTGACGAGTTGTCTGACCCGATCTCGTTAAATCACGGTAAGAAAAAGGAAGATGGTGTTCTCCTCTAAGCATATCTGCCAACAAGTTCACACGGTTTTCTCCAGCCAAGGATTCAAAGCGAGCATCAATTTCTGAAAAACCACTCTTGAAATATTCTCCAATTTGAGACAAGGAACGATAGGCTTGTTTGGGATTAGAATCCTTTCTACCAAAGGTAATCAGTTTCACAGCTGAGAAATTATTTTCGCCACTGTCTAAATTCTGATTCATCATCCGATTCAATTCTTTACGATAGGTATCATATCCATCTTCTTTTTCCTCATACAAAACACTTTGTCTAAACTTTTCTAAATTCAATCTTTTATTAAAGATAGTCAATTGGAAGTTAGTTTGGTCATCTAGGGAGTTAATCAAATCAGAATACTTCTCAATGATTGC
>NZ_KV794494.1:0-274 GCF_001808785.1 Streptococcus sp. HMSC077D04
GTAACATACGTTTATAAAGAAGTTACTGGTGATGTAGTCGTTCACTACGTCGATACAGAAGGTAACGTAATCGCAGAAGACAAAGAAGATACTAAAGGTGCTTCTCTAAACGCTAAATACGACACAACTGACAATAAACCAGAGAAAATCGAAAAAGACGGAACTGTTTACTACTTAACAGAGAAAGCTGTTAAAGATGACTCTAAACCAGAAAACGGAGACGTAGTAGAAGGTAAAACTGAAGTAACTTACGTTTACGAAAAAGCAGGACAAG
>NZ_KV794495.1:0-570 GCF_001808785.1 Streptococcus sp. HMSC077D04
CTAATCGAGAACTCGAAAAATTTTGAAGATTTTAAGAAAAAAGCTAAAGCTTTAAATTTAAAAATTGATTTTAGACATAAGCATGTTACTTTTTTTATGACTGATTCAAATATGAAACAAGTCGTACGTGATAATAGATTGAATAGAAAACAACCTTATAATGAAACATATTTTAAGAAAAAGTTTGTTCAAAGGGAAATCATAAACATCTTAGAATTTTTACTTCCGAAAATGAAGAATATGAATGAATTGATTCAACGAGCAGAATTTTTTGGATTAAAAATAATTCCGAAAGAAAAACATGTTCAATTTGAATTTTATGAGATTAAGCTTTCAGAACAGGAATTGGGAAAAACGAAACAGTATAGTGTTAGTTATTTTGAAGACTATTTTAATAACAAAAATGATACTTTCGGATTAAATAATAAAAATATTGTTGAACTTTATAATGAGGAAAAGATAATTAAAGAAAAAGAGTTGCCGAAAGAAGAAGTGATATGGGAGTCCTTTCAAAAGTTTAAGAGAAATAGGGATACTTTTCATGAGTTTGAGGTAGAGTTGAATCTTAAT
>NZ_KV794496.1:0-516 GCF_001808785.1 Streptococcus sp. HMSC077D04
ATACTGTTATCTCCTTCTCAAACGTAACTTCATGCCCTTTCAAGAAATCAATCAGCTCCTTAGGTTTCCTACCCCCATTCCCATGGGAGGCAAGAGAGATTGTTCTACCCAAGGTCTGTAGTTCCTGCCCACTCATTTGGCTCAAGTCAAAGGCCGTTTCTGGATTATAATGTCGAATATAACGGATTAGCTCCTCATGCAGAGCTTTAGAATTCTCGATCTGTTGATCCCGTAACTTCGTGTCCTGAAAAATCGCAAGGGCTGCCACATTATGATAAGGGTCTGTCATGCCAACAGCTTTGCGAGACCGACTCAAACCACTTGCAATCGTGGAGAGGGTAGTGGTCACACCGCTCCCCAACAGTTCACCATTAAATGCTTCCATCTGGCTTTCAGTTGTACGAAGAGATTGCAGGGCTTCTTCCTTCTGGCTTTTGATATCTGCTGTAGAAGGATTGCTGATGCCAACCATACCTCCAATTGCAGAGTAAGCTATTGTCAGGTCTGGATGGGCAA